>NZ_JADJTF010000008.1 GCF_016711335.1 Thiofilum sp. | reverse complement strand
GGACGCCAGAGCACCGGGAGGTGGTGGGGAGGGAGGCCAGGCGCATCGCCGCCGAGGTGCTGAGGTGCGACGGGGCGACCAAGGGCGAGGAGCTCGTCGCCCGCTTTGCGCAGCAGCTCTCGGCACTGGAGACCGCACGGGGACGCCCAGCTCAGCGGATCGCTGAGGTCATGGTCGAGCGGCTGGAGCGCAAGGAGGATCTCCAGCGCCACCCGGAGAAGCTGGCGGCGAGCATCCTGCCCACGGGCTTCCGCAGCCTGATGGCCTGACCGGCGGCTTCCGCGTGGGGCACCTGGTGACCGTCGCGGCCAGGCCCGGTGGGCAAGACCGCCATGGTCTCGGCCATCGCCGACAACCTGGCGGAGCGCGGCATCCCGGTGGGCATCTTCGTCCTCGAGGACTACGCCGACGCCTTTCGCCGACCGCGCCATGGCTCGCCGCGCCCGCATGGGGTCGCACCTGATGCGGGACGAGGCGCGGTGGGACAAGGGCCAGTGGGATCGGGTCGGGGCAGCGGTCTATGAGCGGATGGAGTGGCTGGTGTACCTGGACGACAGCCACGGTCGGACCGTCGAGGAGATCACCGGGGCGATGCGCCGCATGGCGAGGGAGCACGGCGTTCGGTGTTTCATCCTCGATAACCTGGCGGAGGTGGTGGTCGACGGCCCCGACCGCGGGGATGAGCGGCCCGACAGGGCGCTTGGCTGAATCTCAAAGACCTACCGCGACGCCGCCAACGCCGTGGGCGCTGCCGCCATCCTGCTGGTGCACCTCAACCGCGACCTCGAGAAGAACGGGGGCCGACCCCCTCGCCTTTCCGACATCAAGAACAGCGGCGAGCTCGAGGACGCATCCCACCAGGTGTGGCTGCTGTCGCGCGGGGACCGGGGCGAAACTCTGACGGTGGACGTGGCGAAGAACCGAAACGGTCCCACTGGGCAAGTCGAGTTGCTCTGGACCCCGACCACCATGACCGTCTCGGATCGGGCGCTGGGATGAGCTGCTGTCCACTCTGCGGCCAGCAGGTGCAGGATCCCCGCGGCGAGGCGCCGGCCGCCGCCGAGGTCGTTGACGAGACCAACGACCTCCGCCGCCTGTCCGAGGTCCTGGAGCGCGCGCGGGCCAGGGCCGTACAAGTTCAGCCCCAACCTCCTCGTCACTGGAGCGATCGCGAAGACGAGGACACGCGTGTGGGGGGTTCCGACTGATGGTCTCGAAGGCCGCGAGGCAGTGGGCCAAGATGCTCTCCGACCACCGTCCGCCACCCCTGAGGCTGCAGGTACTGCTGGCGGCGCGGGCCTGGCTCGAGGCCGAGGAAGACCGCGACTTCAACCAGGGGGAGCTGGCCCTCGTGGTGGCGATCGAGGGTGGCTGTTGGGCCGCGGCTGGCTACCCCCCGACCCTCCGCCACCCAGCCCACCCGCCGGCGAGCAGCTGCTGCTGCCCCTCCATCCACCCCGCCTCGAGGATCCCGACCATGGCCCAAGGTGCCCCCCACCGCTGTCTGCAGCCAGGCTGCCGCGTGCTACTCCAACGCGGCGTTCGACGGTGCGAGGCCCACGCCGCCTCGAGTGCGCGGTCTGACTGGCAGCGCCGCAAGGCCCTGGGCGCGAGCCTGTACTCCGAGGCCGAGTGGCGCCGGCGCCGCGCCGCCTTCCTGGCCGCCCACCCTCACTGCCGGGCGTGCGGCGTCGACGCGACGGTCGTCGACCACATCGTGCCCCACCGCGGAGACAGGGCGCTGTTCTACGCGGAGTCAAACTGCCAAGGGATGTGCGCCACGTGCCACTCGAAGAAGACGGCGCTCTACGACAGCGGTTTTGGGCGCTGACGAGAAGGGTATGGATTCAATCCATACCCCTGGCGGGTCCGCGTCACCCCTGGGGCCACCGGGATCTCTACAGGGGGGGGTCCAGCATCGTTTGGCACCCATTTATTCACGCGCGGGAAATTCGGACCCTCAACCCCCGCCGCAGCAGAATCGCGTGTGTTCACGGTCCGTTAACCACGGATCGGCACAGGCAGGCGCCAGAACGCGGCGCCGCCGCCTGTCCACGGCCGGGCGCATCGTCGGCGAAACCGTCACCCAGGAGCCCCGCCATGCCCGCCCCCGCCCGCCGCCGCGAACCACCTCCTCCACCAGCGCAGAATCGCCCTCGGCCTCAGCCAGGTCGAGCTGGCCCGCGCCGCCGGGATCGGCCTGACGGCCTGCCGCTTCGCCGAGCGGACGGGCTTCCTGAGCCCCGCCACCGCGGTGAAGCTGGCCGCCGTGCTGCAGGTCGCGCCCGCGGAGCTGCTGGCCGTGCCGGCGCGCCGGGCCTACCCGCGCGGCGGCCTCCTCCCGAAGGTCTTCGCCTCTGCGCCGGCGCGCCGCCGCCGCTGAGGGCGCACGGGCTCACCCTGTCCAAGGGCGCCGAGAAGATGAGCCCATGACGCCCCGAACGCCGCCCGGTCCCTCCTTGATCGCCACGCGCCGGCGCGCGCTCGGCCTCAGCCAGCGCGCCCTCGCCGCGGCGGTCGGGGTCGGGCTCGCCACGCTCAAGCGCGCCGAGGCCTCGCCGCCCCTCGGCCGGCCGTATCCCGCGACCATCGCCCGTCTCGCGGCCGAGCTCGGCCTCTCGCCAGAGGCCATCGAGGGCGACCGCCTCCTTCGCACCACCACCACCCCCAAGGGCCGCAAGCCGGCCAGCAAGGCCACCAAGTGAAGAACCCGTTCGCCACCCTGCATGGCTTCATCGCCGCCGTCGTCCGCCAGGGCGAGCTCGGCACCAATGACCCACGTCTGGCCGCACTGAACGCGGCCGCGGCCACCACCTTCGGAACCGAGAGCACCGGCGCCGATGGCGGCTACCTGGTCCCCTCTCGAGTACACCGGCGCGTTCTTCATGCGCGCCCTCTCCGAGGACTCGCTGCTGTTGCGGTGCACCCAGGTACCGGTCGGCTCCAACGGCCTGACGCTCGGCCTGGACGCGGCAGCCCCGTGGGACACGAACGGGATCGCGGTGCATTGGGCGGCCGAGGGCGGGCTGCTGGCGCAGTCGAAGCCCAGCGTGCGCGGGGAGCTGGTCTCGGTCGGCAAGATCACTGCGCTCGTGCCCGTCACCGGCGAGCTCCTCGAGGACGCCGCCGGGCTCGAGCTCTGCATCCGGACGGCGGTGGCGGCGAAGATCGACTTCGCCATCAGCCGCGCGATCCTGGCGGGCGACGGGTGGGGCAAGCCGCTGGGGCTCCTCAACGCTCCCGGCCTGATCACCCAGGCCGCCGAGGGCGGGCAGACCGCGGGCACCATCAATCTCGCGAATGTGGCCAAGCTGCTCTCCCGGCACACCGCCTCGAGCCGCCGCCGCGCCGTCTGGCTCGCCCACCCGGACCTCGAGGCCCAGCTCACCAACCTGGTGGTCCCGGGCGTGGGCGTCGGGCTGGGCGGCCCGGGCTACTCCGCCTTCAACGGGCCGACCGACTCAGGCCTGCCCGCGCTGTTGGGCATCCCGGTCATCTTCACTGAGGCCGCCAACGCCCCGGGCTCGGCGGGCGACATTTTCCCTGGCCGATCTGGCCGACTACGTCGCGGCCATCCGGACTCCCGGCCTGGACGTCCAGCTGTCGCTGCACATCTGGTTCGACCGCGACCTGGCCGCGCTCCGGATCGTGATGCGCATGGGCGGCCAGTTGATGACCCCGCCCCCATCCTCAGCCGCGTCGGCGGCAACACCCGCTCGACCGCCGTCACCCTCGCCGCCCGCCCGTAAGGAGATCACCATGTTCGACACCGAGATCGAGAAGCGCCGCAAAGGCAGTCGCCGCTGCGGCCAAGCAGCTGGACAAGGCCCGCGAGGGCCGTGACCGCGGCCGTCGATGCCGACCGCAAGCTGCGGGGGGACTTCCGGGCGCGGCAGGACATCGGCTCCGTCCCGTGGACCTCCGCCCGGTTCGCCTGCAGCGACAGCAGGGAGGCCGTGAAGTCGGCCGAGTTCCAGGCCGAGCTGGCGGCCGAGGCCCGCGCCGCGGCGGAGAAGGCCCTCGCCGAGACCCAGCTGGACCAGAACCGGGCCGAGCTCGTGGAGCTCGACCGGCAGCTGCTGGCGCTGCAGGCCAGCGCCGAGAAGCTGACCGCCGACTTCCAGGCCGGCCTGGCCAAGCTGGGCGCCGCGGCTTGGGAGCTCCAGCACCGCGGAGTGGAGCTCGACCGGGCGGTGCTGGTGGCCACCGGAGGCAAGGCCCACCAGGTGGACGGCCACGCCCGGTGGTCCCCGGTCGTCCAGGCCGGCGCCGCCGGCCCGGGCTCCGAGCTTCAGGTCGCCGTGCAGATCGCGGTCCTGGCCAGCCGGCCGAAGACCGCGGCCGACTTCATCGGCACGTGCACGACCGGCCCGGCGCCGAAGGTGACGGCGTGATCTGCATCGGCATGGGGTCGGCCCACGCCCTGGCCTTTGCCGGGGCCTTTGCCAAGCGGGCCGCGGCGGAGCTGGGGCTGAATCCGAAGGCGCTGAAGACGATGATGCAGGCCCGGGCCCGGAAGACGAAGCACCGGCAGACGCAGGCCCGGACCGGCTCGCGCCGGCGGGCCGCGGCCGCCCGGACGCAGGACACCACCACGGCGCTCGGGCTGCGGATGCGCGCCCTCCGCCTTCGCCAGCTGGCCGCCGGGAGGGCGCCATGAACGGATCAGGGGAAGGCCGTCGACGTCGGCGGCCGCGAGTTCATCGTCCCGAAGGCCAAACTGAGCGATGGCATCGCGGTTCAGGAGATCATGCGCCGGGCCGGCGCCGGCACGGGAGGACGAGGCCTGACTGGCATGGCGCGCATCGTCCATACGCTGGTGGTCCGGAACTACCCGGCCGTCACGGTGGAGGAGCTCATGGACCTGATCTTGATGGAGTCCATGACCGAGACCGTCGCCTCGGTCCTCGAAGCGGCCGGCCTCCGGACCGGCCCCACCAGCCCGTAGCAGGGAGACGCCATGTCTTCGGCGGTGGAGCTGAAGGGTTGGAAGGATCTCGAGGTCCGTTGCGACAACCTGCCCGGGAAGATCCGGGAGGCGCTGAAGGACGCCATCACCTCGACGGTCTCCGACTTCGCGGTGGACCTGGCGACGGGCCCCCTGTCCGGCGGCTCGTTGGACGTGCGGACCGGCAAGACGCGGCGGGCGGTCAAGGCGGTGGTCTCGGACAAGCAGGCGTCGATCACCGGCGCGGTCTGGATCCGGTCCAACGCCGCGTTCGTCACCCTGATCGGCCAGCAGCACGAAACCAAGCAGCACCTCCGCCGGGCTCCCAGCGCCGACCTCAAGAAGAAGCACTTCGGCAGGATCAGCGGTACGGCAAGGAGGGCGGCCTGAAGAAGGCCATCGCCCTCGGGCGGCTGGTGCCAGTCCAGCAGCACGCCCGCCCGAACGCCGAGGCGAGTGACCCGTTCATGGAGCGGGACCTGGAACCTGAAGAAGACGGCGTTCGGCAACCGAGTCCGCAACTCGCTGAGCGAAGTCATCAACAACGCCATGAACGCCGGCGCCGTCTCTGACGGCGGGGATCTGATGAGCGACTCATCGACGGTTACGACGCAGATCAAGGGTGATCGCGGACGCAAGCGGCGCCCGGACCGAGTTGCTGAACCTGAAGAAGCAGGTCACCGACACCTCCCAGGTCTTCGGCTCTGCGCTCGCTCCTGCGGTCCAGGGCGGCGAAGAGAAGCTCATGGCGAAGCTGAAGGAGCGCACCGGCAAGGCCCGCGAGACGATGATATTCTTCACCCAGAGCCTGGGGTGAGCTCGGGCCGGCAGGCAAGTCCGCTCAGGTGGCGCTGACCGGCCTCGGCTCCATCTTCCTCGGCGGCGGGGTGGTGGGTGCCGGCCTGGCCCTGGCGCAACTGGGGTCCAGGCGCTGGCCGATCACCTCGGCAAGCAGAAGGCGGCCGCGGCGGAGGCGAAGAAGGTCAACGACCAGGGTCTTCGAGAGCTGAAGCAGGATGCCGTCGCCGCTGCCAAGGCGGTGCAGGACTTCAACGCGAAGGCCCGCGGCGTGGGCGCCAAGGACGCTGGGCTCGCCGCCAACTCCGCGGCGATGAACCCGGCCATCGCTGCGCGCGAGCCGAGATGGAGGCGAAGCGGGCGGCGCTCGACCTCCTCCAGGGCCAGCAGGACGCGAACGAAGTCACCTACGGGCAGCAGGACCGCATCGACGCTGCGGCGGCGGCGCTCGGGTGGCGGAGCGAGCGCACGCCGAGCTGCTGGCGCTGCAGCAGGCCTTCGAGGACCGGCGCAATCGGATCGCCATGGCGGCCTCCATCCGGGCTCGAGAACGCCCGCCGGCTCGCTGATGACCAGGCGGAGCGGGACCGGGAGGCCAAGGCCAAAGGAGCGGACCCTGAAGGAGAAGGCCGAGATTGAATCGCCGTTACCAGGGCTTCTATGCCCACCTCGATCGGGTGGCGCGGGCGAAGAGAAGAAGAAGGAGGCGGGAGGAGGACCAAAGGCCCTCGAGAAGCGCGCCACCGTGGGTCAGGCGGCGTTCGATGTTCGGGCGAGGCGCCATGAAAAGGCTGCGGAGAAGCTCCAGCGCAGACGCTCGGCAAGCGCAGATGGCATGGGTGGAGGTCGGGCGGAACATCTCAGGCGCCCTCGCCGGCGTCGGCTCGGCCATCGGCGCCGCGGCCTCGGCATGGTTTGGCTACATCGGCCGGAATGATCCAGCAGGCCGTGCGGCTGGCGATCGCCCTGTCGGCCACAGCCGGCCCCTGGGGCTGGCTCAACGCGGCCGCGGCGGGCGTGGCCATGGTGGCCGCCATCGCCTCTGTTCCGGAGTACCGGGCCTGGGTGGGCCGGTGACGGCGGGCGCCCCCTACATCGTCGGCGAGCGGGGGCCAGAGCTCTTCGTCCCGGGCGCCTCCGGCGGCATCGTGCCGAACAACGAGCTGGGCGGGATGGGCGGGCGGACGAACGTGACCATCAACATCAGCGCCACCGACGCCAAGAGCGTGCGCCGGCTCCTCCTCGACAACCCGGGCCCCCTGAAGGAGGCCATTGGTGAGGCCTTTCGTCGCCGCCCAGGCAGGGGAGATGAGCCAGACCTGCAAAGAGGGCGGCCGCGTCACCATCGGCGACCTGCAAGTTCATCGTCCCCCAAGGCCACGCTGGCCGTCGCGAAGGCGGTCTCAGCCGCGCAGTCGAAGCTGGCCAGGGGCGGGAACGTCCGATGGCTTCCAGGGCGCGGCGGAGGTCCTCCACCACCTGCTGGTGAAGGCCAGTCCGGACCTCACGGCCGAGAGCTGCTCGACCTGGTGGACGTCGATGGGCTGAAGGAGACGGTGGCCCAGTCCAGGAGCCGCCGGATTCAAGAGTTGCGACCCGGGGGGAATAGGCGTTGCCAGGCCCGAGCCAGCAGCCAGGCTGGGACCGGCTCTACGGGCGGATCATCGCGACGGCGTTGGCGATGGGAGTGGGTGGACGAGAATACCAAGCCGCTTGGAGCAGGTGGATTTCCTGGCCACGTACTGGGAGGCGTCCCCTCAGGAGATCTCGCTGAGGTGGCGGCGCGATGGTCGGCTACAGGCCGCCACCTCCGCGGGGACGCGCGCGCCGGCCAGGCCAGGCCTCCGCCTCACCGACGCAAGAGCGCCGATGGTCCAGCGGTGGGACCGCGCCGTGGGGGTCAGCATGAACCTGAAGACGGGCCGGGCCTACCATCCTGCGGGACGCCAGCCTCCCGCATCTCCGTGCGCCTCCCTGACGACGCCTGGACCTGGCTCCGGAGACGCCCGCCTGGCTGGCTGACGCTCGAGGAGCGGCTCGCGCGGGTGGTCGACGCCTGGGACGGCAGCGGGCCACCCCGACATGGACGTGCCTGACGCCAGCCTGCCTCACGGCCGGCTCATCCTCTCTGGGCTCGTCACTCTGGCGGGCGCGCTCTGGGCGGCCACCAGATGTAACCCACTTGGCGGCGCGGGGTAGTCCTCCGCGCCTCAGGCCATGGCCCTGGGCCGGTGACGGGGGCCACCTGACGCCCCCGAGGTCGTCGACGAAATCAACGACCTCGGCGCCTCGCGGCCAGGGCAGTTTCTTGCTACGACGCCGCGCTCCTGCTAAACCTGACGGAGGGCGATGGTCCGCTCAGCCACGCCGCTCCATCCTGCAGAGGTGGCCTGAGGACGACATGAAACGAGAAGAAGAAGGCCTCCTGAAGGTTGGTGACAGCTTATCGACCCCGGCAACAGCATGGATGGAGCGCCGAGGCTCTGCGGAGCGACGGGCATGGCCAACGGCTGCGGCGGCAGCGGTGCCTCCGCGGCTCCTGGCAGTGCGCTTTCGGTCAGAAGCCGCCCGAGGCCACCGAGGGCGCCGCGAGGGGCCACCCCGCCGTTGCAGCCAGGGACGCAGGTGCCCCGCGTAGCGGTCACCAGGGCGGCCAACCTCCGCCAGCAGTCTGGCCGGGCTGTACGCGCTCGGCGGTCCTACGCGGCGGAGGTGAAGCGGATCGCCACGTCGCCTCCACGCCAGGATCGCCGCTGGCGACTTCCTGGACGCTGGCCCGAGGACGCTGGCGAGGGCCCTGGCCGCCTGCCGCGCTTCGAAGGGGTTCGAGAGGGAGTCGGCAAGCTTCACCTTCTGGCTCGCCGGACCGCGGCGGCGCCTCTGGCGGGTGGTCGTGGCCAGCAGCTGTCTCCTGGCGGGCCAATGGCAGTGACCCCGACTTGCGAGAGGGGGGGCGCGGGGAGCCGACCATTCCACCCGGACTCTGCCGAGCCTCGGCCCACGACGTCTGCGGGGGAGGCCAGCAGGCGCTGGGCGGAGGCGGAAGATGAATCATCCCAGACCTGAAGCCCCATATGCGGGGCGGCGGCTGAGCCCCACCTGCAGCCTGTGTGTGTCAGCGGGGAGGGATGCCAGCTGTCAGTTGGGGTGCCGGCTGAACGGGCAGACCTCCAGGGAGGGGCGTGGATGGGCCACGCCATGGTGCTGGTGCAGCCCGGCAGGACCAGCTCATCACCCTGCGGTTTCCGGCCGCCCAGCGGCCTGGGCGCCAGCCGCCAGCCCGTCTCCCCGCACGGCGGGAGCCGCCGATTGAGGGGCTGACCAGGGCCCCCGCTCCCCTGGCCGCCAGCGGCCGCGGGCGGTTCTCGGTCGCCGCTCAGCTGGACCTTGTCCTGTTGGCCGGCGGTCGGCAACGGCCTGGCTGGTCCGGGATCCTGAGTCCGCCCCTGCTCTCCCGGCTGAGCTCCAGCAGCTGAGCGCTCGCCCGCTGGCCGAATTCTCGGCAGGCAGCCAGCGGGGCAGGGAAGCCATGACGTCTGACCGCCCTGTTAGCCGCACCCGTACCACAGCCCGCGATCCAGCGGGAGCCAACGGGGAGCCAAAGGAGGCCGCGCAACTGCGGGCTTCCGGCGAACCGGTTTGGATACCCTTCGTGATTCGTAAATCAGTGGGCAATACCAACTGGTTCAAAACTGTTTGTCGGCTCTCCTGGAAAGTACTAGTAAAAGCGGGCGCCAGCTCTCAGCAAACCTAAGCCGCCCGCTTCTTCTCTGCCTGCGATTTTTGGACTCGCCATTGACGCCCGGCCCACAGCGTGGCGGGAGGTCGGCAGCGGTGGCGGTGAAGGTGAGGGGCGCCCGAGGCGGAGGCGCTGGCGCGCGGGCGGTGGGTGCGGTGGGACGGCGGGCGGTACTGGCTCACCCCGACGGCCGGCGGACCCATCACATCCCCAGGCGCAGAGCGAACGCGCGACCTGCGGCAGGTGTGAAGACCGCAGCCACCGGCGAGCGGGCCGCCTTTCAGCGGCTGAAGCGGTGGGAGGCCGACCCCGGCGCCTACAGCCCGGCGGGTGACGAAAGAAGGAGGTCATCCACTCCCCGACGCCTACTGGCTAAGCTCTTCCTCGCCTGGTCCTAGCGGCCGCGGCACGGATATGGCGGCGCAGAACACGCCGAGGTGGGTCACCAGCAGCGCCTCTATCACCGACACCTGGGCAGCGGCGCCCTCAAGGGCAGGATCCGCGGCTTGAAAGCCTGGCCTGGGACATCCTTGCCGGCGCTGGAGGATCGCACCCGGAAGCCGCAGCGGATCGTTGTCAATACACCTTTACGCGTGGCCCCGGCGCGTGCCCGACGAGCTCAGCCCGAGCGGAGATTCCCACCCTCGCCACCCTGACGGTTCCCCAGTGATGAGCCGGCGGCGGCAGATGAGGAGCAAGGCGCGGCTCGGCAGGAGGATCTCGCCGTCCAGCGCCACCTGGCCTACCGCCGGAAGGTGACGTCCTCACCTCCATGATGGCTACCGGCGCCCGGCGTCACGCGGAGTGCGTCGGAGCGGTTCGCCGCGGGTGGAGGTGGTCGAGGAGTTTCGGGCGATGGCCGGCGGCGCGCCGGCGGGGCGGCCGTGCTCTTCACTTCGGAAGCGACCGCGTCGGCGGCTCGCACCGGTGAAGGCCCCTGGCGCCGGTGCCGAGGCGGCGGGCGGCTCCTCGAGGCGGCCCCTTCGATCAGTCGAGGTTCCGCAAGGCGCCGAATGAGGCCAGCAGTGCGGGCCGGGTCCCTCAGCTGACGCCCGGACGATGCAGCTACTCCGGCAACCGCCAAAATCAACGCCGGGAGGATGATGGAGGCGGTCGCCGACGTTCTCCACCACGCCGTGACAAGAGTGACCGCGGCGCGGCGACGCTCGCCACGCCGGCGGCAAGATCCAGGGACGCCCACGGCTCCTTCGGACCACGTCCGCACCCCGCCTGGTCCCAGCGGCAGGTCGCCAACATGGCCTTCCTGGAGGCGCTTAGCCCCATTGTTTTCCACCTCTCGGGACTGGCCATCGGGAGGCGGTGATGCGCCCACCGGCAGCACCAGCCCATCGGGCCAGCGCCGAGGCGGCGCT
>NZ_JADJTF010000007.1 GCF_016711335.1 Thiofilum sp. | reverse complement strand
TGGTTAACACGAGCTGTCACACTTCCCCTGAAAAGGCAGAGCAGTTTCTAGTCACACAGCAGCAATCAGACCAAAACCACGCGCCGAGCCACGGATTAGCCCTCAACCTGGATAGTGCTGCCATTGCACACGTATCACGCACACACGCATACATTACACAAGCGTTGTGTATTAGCGCACACATACCCACATTACATACTCATTGTGTAATCCCTGGGGTACGCACCCACGCCTCACACCCCACGGACCCAGCTCCCCTCACCCCAAGGTACCCCCCCTCTCTTTTCTGCCTCGCTGCGAGACCCCTACCCCCCAAAACTCACGCGAACCCTGCGCGACCCTAACACCCCCAAGATAGGCACCCATATCGACACACTCTAGACGCAGCGCAAGCAGCATAACACCAGACCCACCCTCGGCTGCGCGATTAGATAGGAGATGTATAACGGATTGCGCCACCGCAGGGACCGTGTTACCCTACCCATATGACGAAGGTAGTAGTGTTTAGTAGTTTGTTCCCGGAGTACACACGTAAGCCACCACAGTACATGAATGCGGAGACGAAGGAGCGCATACTACAGCTGTATGCTATAGGGCATCCCTTGAGTAAGATATGTCAGGACAGCAGCATGCCTTGCTATGGGACGATCTTGCGCCACCTGAAGGACGATGACGTGTTCAGGGGAGCGTTTGAAGAGGCGAGGGTGTTACGTGGTATACACTTCGAGGAGAAGGCGCTGGAGGCAGCGGAGAACGCGAGTGGGAAGGACGACACGGCGGCTGAACGGTTGAGGTTTGACGCGTACAAGTGGGCTGCCGCGACTAGTGACCAACAACGTTATGGCAACCGAACGACGATTGAGGGGAATGCAAGCAAGCCACTCGTGTTCACTGTAGTCACTGGCGTCCCCAGGAACGAGTACTTCGAGCAACCGGTGCTTGATGCTACGGGAATGCGCCTAGCCCCGCCTGAGGCAATCCTGGAGGCTCCAGGCGATGACGTAGACGTAGACACGGAACCTACCGAAGGCTCTACCCCTGAGGCTTCGCCGGACACAGCAGAGGTCAACAATGTCTAGACGAGTTGTAAAGATTGACGAAAACACTCCAACGCTGGTGTCTACAAACTATACTCCGCGCACCTTGCAAGCTGACTTACATCGTGAACTAAGAAGGTTCTCTGTCATAGTATGCCACCGCAGGTTTGGGAAGACCTTCTTTGCGCTAAACCATATGTTGAACCTCGCGCTGAACAGCTTGCTGCCTAAGCCACAGTTCGCATACATCGCTCCCACCTACTCCGCAGCGAAGAGAATAGTGTGGACGTACTTGCATCAGTTCCTAGAAAAGGTGCCAGGGGTACTGTTCAACGAAGCGGACCTAACAGCGATACTACCGCATAATAAGGCTAAGATAATGCTACTATCGGGGGAGAACTACAACTCCATCAGAGGGATATACTTGGACTACTGTGTGATGGATGAGGTAGCCGACATGTCACCACTTGTATGGCAAGAAGCAGTCCGACCGACTCTGTCTGACAGGGGTGGGGGATGTCTGTTCCTAGGGACACCACGCGGGAACAATCACTTCAAGGAGTGGTTCGACTACGCCTCAAGCGGCAAGAATACTGAGTGGTACGGCAAGATGTACAAGGCGAGTGAGACGAAGATAATACCTGACAAAGAGCTTGCGTCAGCGCAGGCTACGATGGATGACGCAACATACCAACAGGAATACGAATGCAGTTTCAGCGCGGGCATAGTAGGGGCGTACTTCGCGAAGATGATGGAGGAAGCACGTACTCAGGGGCGCCTGACCACGGTGCCGTACCAACGTGAGTTCCCGGTGATTACGGGGTGGGACCTTGGTGTGTCGGACAGCACCACGGTGTGGTTCGCGCAGCAGTTACCAGGGAAGTTGCACGTCATCGATTACTACGAGACCAGTGGTAGCGACATAGCCACCATCGTAGCCGACCTGCAGAAGAAAGGCTACGTGTACGACTACCACCTGCTACCGCATGATGCCAAGGCGCGGGACCTGTCCACAGGCAAGAGCATCGAGCAGCTACTCTACACACTCGGGGTGAGGAATGTACGTGTGGTGCCACGTGTAGGGCAGAAACGAGACAGCATCAACGCAGCACGCTTGCTACTCCCACGCTGCACCTTCGATGAAAAGAACTGTGCAAGAGGCCTACTGGCGCTCACTAACTACAAGCGGAAGTGGGACGACAAGACACAGAGCTTCGCGGACAACCCACTACATGACTGGTCGTCAAACGGCGCGGACGCGTTCCAGCAGCTTGCGATGGGGCTACGAGCACCAAGCACGTCACCGTACAGGTACGGCGGCGATACTGCTATGAATGGTGGGTATGGTGGCGGAAACGTTGACCTACGCGCTGAGACAGACTACAATCCATTTAGTATATAGAGATCATAGAAGGGGCAACTCATGAGCAGCGCACTTAATCCGATATCTGGTGTGTCGCAAGCAGCAGGCGACGCTACAGCTAGACTAACGAAGGCAACCAAGTCACTAGACTTCAGTGGTGATGAAAACGTACAGAGATACCTCAAGCAAGGACTGTTACAACAGAGCGAGGTTGACGCTATCACAAGCGGTGCGATGGCTCCGTATGTGGGTGGCGAAGATATACAGGACGAAACGCTGAACCCAGGTACTGAGACAGAACGCATGGTTACACATAACCCTGTTAAGACAATGGATGTAACACAGATGGAAGCTGCTGGTACCGCTGCAAAAGCTTCTATATATGATTTACTACGCAAGAAGCAAGCTGCCAATAAAGGCGCTAACGACTTCGCGAAACAGTACAACGACTATATCAGCATACTGAAGAGCAACAAGGACCTGATGAGACAGCGCGGGCTGCTTGAAGAGAACTTACAAGAAAAGAAGATGCTAGATCTAACTATCAGCTAGGAGCTTAAGTGGTTACTTACAATAAGAATGATAAAGAAGATATCGGACAAGACGAGTACGAGTCAGAGAACAGCGAGAAGAAAGCCTATATAAAGGCTATATGTGATCGTTTTGAGCGAGTACGTAGCGACAGATCCATATGGGAGAATCACTGGGCCGAAGCGTTCAAGTACATCATACCTCGTAAGGGTGCTGTCACCACTACACACGTAGCGGGCGACAAGTATGGGAACGAGTTGTTTGATACAACCGCGATCGCAGCGAACCAGTTGCTAGCTGGAGCACTCCACGGGAGACTAACGAACCCAGCTGCACAGTTCTTCGAGTTTACTACGAATGATCCACAGCTTGACGAGCAAGATGATGTACGTGCATGGTTGCAGATTGCTACTCAGCGTACACACGTAGTGCTGAACAGTTCTAACTTCCAGACAGAGACACACGAGGTCTACCTTGACCTTGGAGCTATCGGCTCAAGTTGCATGTTCATATCTGAGAATGATGATACGTTCGTACACTTCTCAGCGCGCTACATGAAAGAGATCTTCGTTGAAGAGAATAACCTAGGTCGCGTAGATACCGTCTATAGATTGTTCCAGTGGGACTTGCGACAAGTGGTGCAAGAGTTCGGTGAAGATTCACTGCCTGCTGAGTACTATCGTAAGTACGAGAAGGGCGACATGGACAAGTACGATATACTACATGTCGTGCGTCCACAGGACGATGAAGGCAAGAAGAAGTACTTCGCATATAAGTCATGCTACATACTGCTAGAATGTAAGCACCAGCTATCAGAGGGTGGCTTCGAAGAGTTCCCGTACGCGGTACCACGCTGGACCAAAACAACTGGTGAAGTATACGGCCGTGGTCCTGGTACTGAGATGTTACCAGACATCAAGATGGTTAACGAGATGATGAAGGCTGTCCTGCAAGGGGCACAGAAGGCGGTCAACCCACCACTTATGGTGTCTGATGACTGCGTGCTAGGTAACATACGCCTAACACCAAGCGGGCTAACTGTTGTACGCGATATCGAGCGCATACCAGTACGACCACTCATCACTGATACAAGGATAGACTTTGGATACCAAGCCGTGGATGATGTACGTAAACGTATACGTACAGGCTTCTACGTGGATCAGTTACAGCTTAAAGAAGGCCCACAGATGACTGCTACTGAGGTCATGCAACGGGCAGAGGATACGCTAAGTCTCATGGGACCTGTTATGGGTAGGCAACATCATGAGTACTTATCACCACTTGTCACACGTGTGTTTCGTATATGCTATCGCAAGGGCGTGTACCCGAAGATACCAGAGGCACTTCAGGGACGCGAAATTAGCGTAAAGTATTCTTCACTTGTAGCAAAGGCGCAACGTGCAAGTGAAGGCGTAGCGTTCACACGTGCGATACAGCAAGTAGCTCCGATACTACAGATGGCACCACAGTCTATGGATATAATTGATCCAGATGCAGCTATCCGTTACTTACTAACTGATGTTTACGGCTTGCCATATAAGCTACTTAGGGATAAGAACGAGATCAAGAAGATACGAACAGCAAAGGCTGAGCAGGCAGCGCAGATGCAGGCACAGCAACAACAAATGCAGCAAGCTGAGATGGCATCTAAGGTGCTACCAGCGGCTTCACAGGTAATGGGATGACAGAAACATATAGAGATTTAGTGGTGGCATACAAGCGCTTCTTTGGGACCGAAGAGGGCAAGCAGGTGTTGTATGACCTGATGAGCAGATATCACATATTACAAACACACAAGGGTGATGCCTTCGCTGAAGGGCAGCGCTCTGTCGTCGTTGAGATATTACACAAGGTTAATTTAACCGTAGAACAATTTGATCAATTATTAAAGGGTGAGACAGAATGAGTTTATTAAACGAGGGTACAAATGCTGATAGTTCTAATGGCGGTGGTTCTACTAATACAGATAGTGGCAGTGGGACTTCTACTTCTACCAATAGTGGGGTATCTACTTCATGGAAAGACAGCCTCCCAGAAGACATTCGTGGCCATTCTGCTATCGCTACTTTTGATGACCCTGCAACTTTGGCTAAGTCATACATTCATGCTCAAGGCTTGATTGGTAAGAAGGGTGTACTAGTTCCAGGCGAGAAGGCTTCTGATGATGATTGGAACTCTTTCTATGATTCTCTTGGTAGACCGCCAGTTGATAAATACGCATTAGATAATAGCAAAATAAACCTTGATCCAGCCGCACTTAAGGGCTTCTCTGAGGCATTCCATAAAGCAGGCTTACTTCCTAAGCAAGCACAGGCTATCATGGAGATGTATGTTGGTGGACAACAAGCCGACGTGCAAGCACAGCAAGCTGTAAAAGCTAAGATGGTTGAAGATAATAAAACCACACTTCAGAAGGAGTGGGGCGAAGGCTATCCTAAGATGATTAACGCTGCTGTAGCAGCCGCGAAGCGTGTAGGTGGCGATGGTTTCATCGAATACTTAGCTGAAAAGGGCCTAGATTCTGATGTACGTATTATCAAGACACTCGCTGAAGTTGGTAAGTTGCTTGGTGAGGATAAGTTCCGTGGTGAAGCAAACACTAAACTTGGTATGACTCCTGAGGAAGCACAACGCGAGATTAACGAGTTACAATCCCGTCCAGAGTACGGTGATCCATCACACGGCGACCATAAGAAGGTTGTTAACCGTGTAAGTGATCTATATCAGAAGCTATTTAGTTGACATAAACTCTAATAGTTTAGATAATAAAAGTAGGATAAGTCCATCTGGACCCCTGTCGTAGTGACGTGCGCTTGCGCACACGGAGAAGTCCGTCAAACTAGTAGGCCCCTTCGGGACAAGCCAACGAAATAAACTTTTATTATTTAATCTATAGTTAAGATGTACTCTTAACGGAGGATACCTATATCAACAGCGTAATAGAAACCTGGAGAGTTAAGCAGTTTACTGCTAACGTTTATCACTTATCACAACAGAAAGCTTCTGTACTTGCACCTTTGGTTCGTAAAGAAACATTCAAAGGAAACGCAGAGTACTTCGATCGTTTAGGAACAGCTGAAGCTATCGAAAAGACAGCTCGTAACAGCGATACACCTAACTTGGATATCGATCACTCAAGACGTATGCTTATCACTAAGAAATACGAATGGGCTACATTGGTAGACAAATGGGACAAATTAGAAAACATCCATAACCCAGAGTCTGAGTACGCTATTGCTGCTCGCAATGCTATGGGACGTAAGATGGACAGCATCATCATTGATTCATTGTTGGGCGTAGCACGCTCTGGTGAGTCAGGTGGAAGCTCTGTTATCCTACCAAACACACAGAAGTTAGCAGCTGTATCAGCTGGCTCACTATCTGGTCTAAATATCCAAGCTTTGCGTAAAGCAAAGTTCTTGTTGGATGACAAAGATGTTGTTGGAAAACGTTACATCGCTATCACACCAGCTAACCTTGAAGCTTTATTGACTCAAGTTGAAGTTACAAGCGCTGACTACAACTCTGTAAAAGCTCTTGTAAACGGCGAATTGAACACATTCTTAGGCTTCGAGTTTAAGGTTGTTTCTTCAAGCATTATGCCTCTTGCAGCTGCTTACAATGCATCTGTTTTCAAATACAGCACAACAACTGGTTTATACAACTCAGGTGGAACTGCTGTAGGCGCAACAAACATTTCTGCAATCGCTTTCATTGGCGATGGCGTGATCTGTGGTATGCATGAAAGCATGAGTGGTAGAGTTGACGAGCGTAACGACAAATCATACTCAGCACAAGTTTATGCATCTATGGACTTGGGCGGCGTTCGTATGGAAGAAGAAAAAGTTGTACAGATCGTTACAGCTTAATTAAGGAGATACAATGGCTGATTTATACGGAACAAATGCAGCAAAAGCTAACGAAGTACCATTAGTATTGATACCACAAGGTGAAAAAGACGGTGCTATGCACTTGGCTTACGACGAGTTCGTATTGTCTGGTGCTATCATCGGCGCAACCGATGTTATCAAATTGATGAAACTTCCAGCGGGTTCAATGATCCATAACGTAAAAGTTATTTGGACAGACCTTGGAACAACAGGCGCAGGCGTACTTGGTTTCGCAGACGATACCGATGCACTTGCACCATCAATGGACTTCACATCAGCTGGCCAATACCTAGCTGATTCAGCAGTTGCAACAAACGTTGGTTTATTCTCACGTTTGTCAGCTGAACAAGAAGTTATCCTATCTATGTCAGCAGCATCAACAGCTGTTGCAGGTTCGATTAAAGTTGTTGTAGAATACAGCAAACATTAATCTTTTCCTTCGGAGTAGGGGCTGGTCTAATAGGCTGGCCCCTATTTTTAAATATGGCAAATTTAATAGATATTGCAAATAAAGCATTAATACAGGTAGGCGCTAGGGTTATCAGTTCATTGACTGAGGACTGTAGAGAAGCCGCACTAGTTAACGCCATATTTATTATGAAGCGTGACGAGGTTCTTCGTGATGGTTGTTGGAACTTTGCCATAGTTCGTACGACACCTACACGAGAAGCTATTTGTAACATATCATCTTACTTGTACGCATACATTCTACCAGTAGATTGTGTGAAAGTACTAAGTATAGATGACGATGCGACCGACTATATAGTCGAAGGGCGCACATTATACACAAATTTAGATGAAATAGAATTAAGATACATATCTAACATCATTGCAGTAGAGTTCTGGGATGCTTCTTTCTGCGATGCTTTAGCACTTAGTATTGCTACAGAGATATGTTACTCTTTAACTAACAGTACAGAGAGAGCAGTTAAACTTTACGAGATGTATAGTGCATCAGTAAGGAAAGCGCGCTTCTTGGATAGTACTGAAGGTAAAGTACCAAGCATAATATCAGACGACTGGACGAATTCGAGGTTATAATGGCTCGTTATAGAAGCATAAAGAATGCTTTGTTTGGCGGTGAGATTAGTAACCAGGCACGTGGCCGTACTGATCTAGCTGTGTATGCACAGTCATGTGATAACCTTGAGAACGTGCTTCCACTACCAGCAGGTGGTGTTTATAAAAGACCAGGGACAAGGTATCAGCATTTATTTAGCGCTCCCCAGGGCAACAATGTTATTACACGAATAGTATATAATAAGAAAAACAATAAGTTTGTCTACTTTTACATGTCTGGCTACGATGGCAAAATAAAGCTACGTTATATACGCTGGATAGATGTTTCTGGCCGTTATGAATTTAGTGTAGAGACCGACTTGCAGACCGCTACAGGTAACACTTCTCTAAATTACTTCTTGCTAGAAAGCATGCAAAGCGTAGAGACTACCTTTGGTACTGTTATATGCAATGGTGCTAGTATGCCTCTTGTAGTAGATTGGTATACAAAGGAAATGTATATTGATGCTGGCGACATTACTCCCAACGTAGTTAGGATGAATCGCGTTCCATTTTTATATACAAATGTCTCAACTGGTGCCGACAATACATATGTAATTAGGCCTTTTATTAGCCTTATTGGTGGTCCTTATCGTATAAGTCAAAACGATTACTCTCCGCTTAAAATAGAGGTTGGTTCTATCTTTAAGGCATGGAATGGTGCCGCCTGGGGTTACTATAAAGCCAAAGCCATCAACATGAATGGTGGTTCTTACTACTATGCGTCCTGCGACTTAATAGCTGGTAGCGCCCCTGCGACTGATTATTCTACTCTATCTTGGGCACATTGTGCTTGGTCACCTTACTACGGCTATCCTCGCACATGCACTATTTTTGCTAATCGCTTGATCTTCGGTGGAACAGACAAAAATCCTAACTCTATTTATATTAGTTCTGATGGTGATACCTCAGTAATGTCTCGTGAAGATATTACTGACCCTGAGTTGGCTACTCTTAGCCCGCTATATCCTTTTACTCTTACGTCTAAATATACAGATTCTACAGAGCACCACTGGTCTAACAACTCAACTGATTTAATTTTTGGCTCCAAAGAGTTTGAGTATTTATATCCACTAAAGGACGCAACGTTAGGCTTTCAACCTGGCAATGTTAACTGCTTGCAGGTTTCTCGTAACGGCTCAGCTGTTATGGGTTCTGTTCGTGCTGGTGGTGAGATTGTCTTTTTAGGTAAAGATGGCTCTTCTTTTAATGGTTTCACTTACAACGATACTGAGAAGAGTTGGAAGGTACAAAACCTAAATACATTCTTCTCTGAGTTTCCTTCTTCAAGCGCATATAGCTCAGGTCTTACAACTAGATTGATTGATGCAACATACGACTCATCACGCAAGACAATGTGGTGCGTGGATGATCTAGGCAAAGTAGCGGCGCTTACTCGTGACAAAGACTTCGGCTTATCAATGTGGACTAGACACATACTTGGCACTAGTGGTGCTACCTGGACTAGTGGTATTGACCAGAACATGTGGTACGATGGCCGCGTGATGAACATTATCGCAATTAACGGTAGTGTCTACTTTGTAGTGATTCGCTGGAACTATGATACAGGTGCCTTTAACTACGTATTTGAAGTATTAGATGATGGTAAGTTTGCTCCCAAGGGTATTAATAAGTTTGACTTCTACAGTGCGGCTCTTCTTGATTGCCATGTTATAGGTAATCACGTGACTGATATAGTAGAGCCTATTTTCTTTGATCTAGAGGTAGTCTATAACGATGCCACTCCGCTGGGACACACGCACTGCTTATCAACCGATATTATCCCTTATGGTATAAGCTACACGTACGACTCAGTAGCAGACGATGATCGTTACCAAGTACTTAATCCACAGAACAACGTTGTATTCTTCAACGTATCTGGCTTTAACTATACATCTATTATTAAACCAGTACGCATGGAAGTCGCTTCGCCGGCTGGCAGTTCTCAGGGTTCTATCTGTAAGCACCATAAGCTTATGGTTCGCTTCGATCACACAATGGCTTGTAAAATAGGAGAAGCGTTAACAAGGTTAAGAGAAATTAACTTTAATACTTCTACTCAGCTACTGAGTGAAAGTGCTCCGGTCTATTCTGGTGAGCTTATACTACAACCCGAGTTCTCTTATTCCATCGATCGCGATGTTTACTTTGTATCTGACTCCCCGTTACCACTAGGCGTGGTAGCTATCGTTACAGAGGGAGTACAGTTTGATGGTTAAGTTACGCAACTACCGGATAGGTGATATCCACAAGATTGATGCCCGTCATGTGCACGCGGGCGAGACACCTAACGAGTTAGATTATAAGTATGGTTACACGATAGAAGCAAGCGATGGCCTAGTAGCCTGCCTTGGTCTATCTGTTAACCGAGAAGTATACTGCATATTTAGTGACCTAGTTAACAAGTACGCAATTACTACATACAAACTATGTAAGCAGATAGTAGAGTTGTTCCCAGAGGGCTTACGTATAGTTTGTTTTGTTAAGCAGGACTATGAGATAGGGCAACGCTTTGTTAGTCGTCTTGGCTTCAAAGATGAACAAGTATTGCTTGATAACTATAAAATGTATTCGAGAGGTAGACTATGCCATTCCCAATTCTAGCCGCAGCCGCTGCCATTGGTTCTCTAGCGAACGCTGCTGTCAGCATATACAGCGGTCATAAACAAGCTGATGCTGAAGAGGCCGCAGCCGCGAAACGAGCAGAGCAGGCAGAGATTAGTATCACTGAAACCAATCGCCGCATGGAAGAGAACTTTCTTATCATGCAACAGAACGAGGAAGACTTTGAGACCATCACTCAGCTACAAGCTTCTATGGGTGGCACTACTGATATCGGTCTAGGTGCGATGATTAAGTCACGTAAGATTATGGCTGATAATATCGATCGTATGCGTGAACAGGTAGCCTTTAAGAATAAGATGACTCGTATGGGTGTACAGAACGACTTGGACTATGTAGATCAAGCTGCAAGCTCCATGCGTATCAAGGGCTACGGTGCTTTGGGATCGGCTGCAAGTTCCCTATATAACATTAATAGTTCTACTGGCATTTTATCGAGTACTGGCAGCGCTGTTAGTGGTTTATTTAAAGGTAACCAAGACCACCTTTCACCAGAAGCGGCTTACGCATTTTAATAATGAGGTTTTATGAAACTACCTTTTGAGCGGGAACAATACAACGTAGACGCACCAACTGTGGGTCAGCAAGCACGCGCTGCTGAGACAAGCACACTAGCTTTTGCACAAACAGCAAACCAACTTAATCAGTCTGGACAGGAAATATTTGATACCGTCATTAAGGTGCAAGCTGATGATGAGGCTCGCATACGTGCGGATGACTTCAATGATAACTTACATAATCTAAAACAAACTCTAATTAATAATAGTGATGATGGTAATTATCGTAATGAGAAGTGGGAATATGAACAGGACACTGTATTTAATAGACCCAAAACAGTTACGGACAAGTTTTATGAGTTAGCGGAAAACTTACATAAAACATACAAAGAAGGGCTTAGTATGCCCTTATCCCGCGATTTATTTTCTCAACGTACACGCGATAACTTTCATACAAAACTTATGTCTATACGTGAGGATGAACTAAACTTACGTTATAATTCTATAAAGAAACAGACACAGTCAGAGATATTAGGTAATTCAAATAAACTAGCTAGTAATCCAAACATGCTTTTTTTGCACGATAAGTATGTATCCCTAGTAGATGGTTTAAAGAATAAGGTTATAAGCGGTGCATATTCTTTTGCTGAAGGTAAAGAGCTTACTTTACAGGCACGTCAAACAATGTCTGCTTCTACTGTAGAGGGCATGATTACTGCTATTAAACGCTTACCAAAACACGCTGATAGAAAAGCACGTGTTGATGACGCCTTTAAGCTCGTTATGGGTATCTATGATGGCAAGCCTAATTTTTTCGACCCCAATAATATCAATAAGCAAAAGGCCGACTTAGAAAAGGCCAACGAAGGTAAGTCACAAGAGACCCGCGATGTTGCCACACCTTTGTCTGGTATGCTTCACCCTACAGCTAAAGCTAACTTTGCACAGCAGTTGTTAGGCCTCGGTGCAGATTCCTCTAGATTAAGTACTGCGGATGACCGTCTAATGCTAAGTAATGGTCTTACTACAGCGCTACAAAAGGGCGTCCTACCAAACAAAGCAAAAGCGCAGGTACAAGAGGCTATTAATCGCTTACATCCAGCTGAAGAAGAGCCGCTTACTAATGCTAACGAAAAGAGCCGTTTAGATTTAGCGCAGCTTATTGGTGGGGCCACACGCACAACCGAATATTTTGTAAATACAAAATCAGGCCGTGATAAGATAGCCACACAAGGCATAACAAAGATACAGAAAGAGGCGCAAAAAATAGGCGGTCCTCTTGCTAATGCTACTATATCTCAAGATGCCGCATCGATGTTTGAGCAGAAAAACACCCAGATTACTAAATTACTTAGTGAAGACAGTGCCGCTGCTTTTAGTAATTTTGATAATGTTTCTGGTGTTGCTATATCTGGTAATGCTTACGAATTATTCAACTCAATTAATTTAAAGGGTAAGTCTTTTGCTACTGCGTTTTCTGGTAAAAATAACATAGCGCAAGCCGCCACCCGAGAACTAATGGAATCATCTATTAAGGCAGCGGTACCTATTCGCGTACTTCCTAAAGCAATATCTGAAAACCTTGGTCAGGCTATAGCTGGTGGTGATACCATACTTGCATCTGATATTATAACCAATATGCGCACACACCTAGAGCCTGGTGTGTTCTCTTCATACATTAAACAGATGGTGAATGATAAGAACTTACCCGATGACTTCTTGTATTTGGGTTTAATGGTTAATGACCCAGCATCACAGGAAGCGTTAATCAACTCTGTTATTCTACAGAAAGACCTTGGTAAACTTTTTGATAATACTTTTGGTAATGACTCTAAGGTCAAGGCTAATGATATAGCTGCTGCCGTGTCACTTCAGATACAGGGTACAAAAGAATTTACATCTGTGTTGTTTGATAATTCGTTTACAACAAAGTCTATGCTTGAACAGCAGAACGTAACAGCCGATTTTATTAAGCGCAGGGCTCAGCTGTATATGATTGAGCAACCAAGCTTAACTGCAACTGATGCCGTTACTAAAGCTATGCTTATTGTTAAGGATAAGTATATCACTGACAAAACACAAAGAATTATTTACCCAAAAGTATTAGAAGATGGCACCCGTATCACAGAAGATATGGTAGCGAAAATGTCCCCACATATTGACGATATTCGCAATAAGGTAGCGGCTGGTGCACTTGATAAGTATGTAGCACACACGCCATTCCCTGAGAGAGCTAAACAGCAGCTACGTAATGGCGCACTTATCATGATACGCCATCCACAGACTGGGCAGTTTGGTTTTGCATGGCAGATGTACGGCAATCTAGAAGGCACTGGGCAGGTGTACAAAACACTAGTTGGCAACGAGAAGGGTGAGATATTCTTTAAACCTATTAGAACTATTTGGTCCGAGTCTTTATTAAAGAAAGCCCCACCTAAGCCACCAACAAATAAGACTATTAATAAACATCGCATCCTAGATAAGGGTGGCGCTTCTGTCGCGCCAACAACAGAACGTAAACCTGCCTCGCCTACTAAGTGGCAGTGGAACTTCGGCTACGGTATGGGTGCTATGACCAGGGGTACACAAGTACCAGTAACTAAAGAGAAGGCTAAAAAATAATGGCTGACTTATTAAACACACCAGGTTTAACACCGTCGGGTACTTTTAAAGACACGCCTTACACCCCTACCGAAGGCGTGCCGATGACTTCAGGCTCACAAGAGTTTGCGCCGTACTACGGTCCTGGCTCATGGGGCGAGATGTTTCGCGCTCGTGCTTACGAGCAACTAGTAGAGAAGGGTCCTACTTCATCACTTTTTCGTTGGAGTACAGAGCAGTTTATTAACCAGATACAGCCAAAGGTATCTGCTGATGACTTAAATAAAACATACGCTGATATGGCTGATAAAGGTGTGTTCTTTACTGAGCCAATGGCTCCATCTGTTGCTCGTCTACGTGTTGAGCAACGTCGTAAAGAGTACGAGCTTAATCAGTGGATGGCACGTGGTCAGAGCAAATGGGGTTGGGGTAGCGAGATGCTTGCTGGTATGGCGCAGTCTCTTGATCCTATTAATATTGCTGTAGGTGCTGGTGTTGGTATGCTTGCTGGCCCTATCCTACCAGCTCTTAGGGGTATCAAACGTACAGCGGGTCTTATAGCACTCGAAACAGCTGGTAACTTAGCTGTTGATGTACCTACTTACATGCAGCTGAAGCGAGAGTTTACAGATCAGGGTATATTTGAAACTGCTATAGGCTCCGTGGGTGGTGGTATTCTTCAGGGGAGTATTGGTGGTTTATTTAAACCAAAAGTATTGAATACTATTCAAAAGATAGAAGCGCAGAAAGATATAAACATTCTTTCGCATAGTCCTGAGCAGACTAAGCAACTTGTAGCCGATACTATAAATAGTATAGAGGCTGGTACGTCTGTAGAGTTTGCTAATATTCGTTATCAACAACTTATAGGGGCAGAACTACAGCAGCCACACGTTCCTTACAAAGATATTACACATCCTAGTCAAACACCTTTTTATGGCGCTGAGGGTGGCTCACTAACTGATAGTCCGTATCTGGCCAATAACAAGGGTAACTTCAAAGAGTTCCAGATAGCAGAAGACGCGGTTGTATTAGATCCACGCGCTACCATTAAGGATAACGAATCATCAAAGTTTGCCTTAAACACTATACGTAAGGCACTTGGTTACGATGAGAGCGTTATCGAATCGCTTAAGAACACAAAAGCGGTAGAGCAGGGCTTGTCACTTGATGAGTATATCGATAGCGTAAATATTACCCGCGAACTTGATGGCGATGAGTTACTTGATAAGGCAACACTGTTTAAAGAAGTAGCACAAGAGCAGGGTATGGATGCTGTGATGACCACATACGAACGTGGTGGTCGCAAAATACACACACAGCTAGAAGTACTTAACCCAGAGAAGGTTGCACCTGTACAGGACTGGTTACATAATCCAGATATAAAAGATAGTAGACTTCCTAAGCTTGAGCCAATGGACTCTGCTCGTACTGAGGCTGAAGCACAGAAGATGGCTCTGGAAGTAATGGACGCCTCCCCTAAGATTGCTAAACTTAAGCCTGAGCAAGTAGCTGTCATAGTAAAAGAACGCGCAGCAAGTTCTGTGGCTGAGTTCAAGGCACTAATTACAAAGCTACGTTCTGATGAGTATTACTTGGCGCAGACCTGGGGCGAGTTTGAAACTAAATATAAAGATATTTTCACACGAGCACCTATAGGCGTAAGGCAACGTTTAAAAGATTTAGACATAGTACGCGATATGGAAACCGCTGCGGCTGAAGCTACACGCGTAGAAGCGTTACGTGATGTTATCCCTGACTATGCAAAGGGTACTTTTGTTGAGCTTACAGAGAAGTATGGTAGAGCTACGGCTAAGGTTATAGACGACTTACGTAATAACATACAAGACATGCACTTCGAGCGTGTAACAGGTGAAACAGTTAGTGCTATTGGTAGAAAAAGTATGCTTGCACCTGGCGCTAGCTTACGTAACTTGTATGATTTTCGTGGTAAGACTGACTTCACAAAAGAGTTCGGCGCTGAGTGGGGGCCTAAGATCCAGTCTATAATGGATGACCTTGTTCAACTTGAGACAAGGCAACTGGAAGTTATTACTACTCCGAAGGCTAAGGTTGATCCAAAGGTTGAGGCGATTGTAGGTGCTAAGGCTGATTACTATGATGAAGCAATGCCACCAGCTGCGGCTCCTCCTCCTGTAGAGTTTGAGGCTTTCGTACCACAAGTTGAAGTTCCTAAATCTAGATATGTTACTCCTGATGGTAAAGAGATAGAGGTACCAAAGATATCGCCTACACATAAGGCTGCTATAGAGGAAGTTATAGTGAAGTCTGAGGAGATGGCTGCGGTTGCTAAACGTCAAGAGATTGACACTAAGAAAATAAACAAAGTACTTCTTAAACTATTAGAGTGTACAGCGGGTGCCCAATGACATTTTGTAAAATAAAAGCTAAACAGTTGCTTGAGTCGCAGGAACTTTTCGTTAACGATGAGGTTCTGGATCAGATCGAGTTTACTGTAAATCGCATGAAAGCACAGGGTGTATCTGCTGCTGATATCACGGGCGACTACGCACTTAAAATTAGTAAGATTATAGAAAAGGAACAAGCACAGGATATTTTCGCGACTACTACTGCTCTTAATAAAGCCACCGAGATGGCTACTGATATGGTTAATATCATGGAGAAGACAGGTAGAAGCGCTGAGGCTGCACTTGATGACGTGTTAGTTGGTGGTAGTTTAATGCCTAGTAAGGGCGGCAATATCAGTGTGCGTGACATGTACGAGAACTTATACGGTAAGTTCACTAGTTTAGCCGTAGCTCGTATGGGTAAGAACGCTATTGATTTCCTACGCGATCCATCCGTGCGCAGTGATATGTACAAAGCCCTACATATTGTGCAGAGAGATCTACCAAAACCACCAGATCTACCTCAACACATATATGATCTAGCGCTTGGCATACAGGACGTACTTAACTACATGTTTGATGTTAAACACATGTATAATCCAAATATACAACGTCGTGCAGAATATTTAATTAAACCGTTGTACGATAAGAATAAAATAGCTGCCACTCCTCGCGAAGAGTTTATACAGGATATACTAGATCACGCCGTAAATAGGCTTCGTGATGAGCAGGGACAGCTTGATTTAGAAGCTGCTACTAAGTTTGCATCCTCTGTGTATGATAATTTAAAAGCAGGCAGACAGCTTGATACAGCATTTTTTAAACGTATTGGTGAGGCAAACGCAAAACGTCGCTCTGTTGTACCCAATGATTATATGAGCGCCGATTACTTACACGCGAAATATGGTGAGGCTGATTTTTATAGTGCCTTTGACACTCAAATAAAGTCATTCGCAAAGGACTCCGCTACACTAGCTAAGTTTGGGGAACCTTCCAAGTTTCTAGCTATGTTTAAACAGTTACTTGGCGACAAGTTACCTCCACACATTACTGGTAGATACATTGATGACCAGTTTTCAAAGTCTATTAATTTCTTCGAGGCTCCTAGTACACACTGGTTTGGTAAGTTTGCACGGTCTGCACGCCATTTAAACGTATCTAATTTACTATCGCGTTCAGCGCTTGCAGCGGTTGCAGATGCCCCTAAAACTGCACAAATTATACAGCAGTTTACAGGTAATTCTTTTGTACATGAGCTACAACGTTTTACAGTAGCCGCTCTATCCAACATAACAGATGAAGCAGAAAGAGCCTCTTTTGCGCAGTCTATGGGCTTGTTTGCGCGCAACTTCCAGATGGATGCTACCGAAAACTTTTATATAAAAGGCGATGGTGGTTTTGCAAAAGACCTTGCTGCTATAACAACTAAATGGGCAGGCGTTGATCGCCTTACGCGTTCTTATGAAACAGCCGCGGTATCTTTGGTTACACAAGCTACGTTTGATAATGCCCGCATTGGTTTTGATAATTTAGATGGTACAGTAAAAAATATGTACGCGGCACATGGTTTTGGTAGAGAGGAGATAGACCTCTTCGGCAAAATGGACCCTGATGTTGAGGCACATATTTCTACATTTGATATAGAACACATTCCACTTGAGCAGATTAAGTCATATGCAGTGGCGAAGAACTTGCCACAAGATTTAATCGATAATGATTTTGCTCTTAAGCAGGTACGTTTTGAGCTTGCTACTAAATACGGCGGCATGCTTACGGACGTGTCTAACCTGACCTCTGCAAGGCTCACACAACGAGAGGCGCTTGCTTTTCTTAGTATTACATCTAACTATGGTCTTCGCGAGGCTGCGAAGCTTGCCTTCCAGTTCAAGGGTGCAACTGTTTCCTACTTTCGTACAATGCGTGCTGCTTTTCTCAATAATAAGATGGAGCATGGGCTAGCTAGTGCATGGATGGGCGTTGCTCAGGTAACCACTACAGCTGTAATGCTCAATATGCTTGCTGAATGGGCGGCTGAGGTTTCCCGTGGTGAGACACCTTCGGACCCAACTAACCCACAGTTCATGGCAAAGGTTTCACAGAGAAGTTTGATACTTGGTCCTATTTTAACCGAGTTTGCCGCAAGCACCATTGATGAAGATGGCTTTAAAAAACGAATATCAGCTGGTGAATCTTGGCAGACATTAGGTCGCGCAGCCTTAGGTCCTACAGTTAGCCAAGGTGTTAACTTAACCACCGACTTCTACAACGCTCTTCGTGAGGGCTTTGGTTCAGACAAGGCTAACGCAAAGGCGCTTCGTTCAACACTCAATCTTGTACCTGGTGGTGCTCTTTTAAACAGAGTAGCACCGTTACCTGCCCCTCTTACGGACCTTATCTGGAAGCAATATGGGATTAATACACTACTTGAGTGGACACAGAACGGTTATCTAGACGATATGTCTAGACGTTTACGTGACCAAGCTGGACTTTTGGAAGCTAACCGCTCATACTATATACCTGGGAGATAATCAACATGACGCTCACTAACAACTTAGTGCAACAGGTTTCCTCATTAGGGAACGGTTCACAGACTAGATACTCGTTTTCGATTACTATACAAGACAATAGTGAGATCAAGATCTACACACAAGACGAGACACTCCCTGCACCATACGTTCTTACACTACTCGTTGCTGGTGTAGACTACACGTACTACCCGAACACTGCTAACCCAGTATCTCAGATCGAGCTTACCGCTCCACTACCTGTGACCTCACGCTTAGTATTCAAGCGTGCTTCATCGCTTGAGCAGAATGTAGCATATGCAGCAAACCGTGCATTCCCGTACGTTGATCACGAGGAGCAGCTTGATCGCATAGTAGCTATACAGCAGGAGCAGCGCTTCGATATCGATAAGAAGATCGGGTATGCTGAGGGTTCACAATCTACAGCCACAGTATTTCCTGAACCTAGGCCAGAGGCTATCGTTCGTTGGAACAGTGCTGGTGACGCTCTCGAAGTGGTTACCACAGACGAGCTAGGGCTTGCAGCACCAGACATCGCGTTTGACGGTGGTGGTACTCACTACCTAGGTGCTGAGGTACACGTAGAAGCAGCTATTGACGAGCTTGACGATGTTGTGTACGCACACAAAGTTCAGACTGACACGCATGAAGTAAACATGTCTAACCCACACGGTGTGATCCATGCACAGCTTGCAGACAAGGGTACAAACGACCATGCAGCGATTGATAACCACATATCTCTACAAAACAACCCGCACCTTGTACGTCATGACCAGCTACCGGACCAGGGATCTTACACGCACACAGAACTCGATTCGCACGTTAACAGCCAAGTTAACCCACATACTGTCACACACGCGCAACTCTCAGATAAGGGAACTAATGACCATAGTGCTATTGACTCTCATATCGGTGCTACTAACAACCCTCATGCTGTTACGGCCGCTCAAGTAGGCAACACTGTAGCTCAGTGGAACGCTAATAAACTACAGGGCTCAGAGATCGATATCACAGATAGAGCAGACCAACGTACACTTGTGTACGATGTAGCAACTGGCAAGCATGTGTACCAGGTACCTAGTACTATCTTCCCACTAGTTCACTCAGCTAATCAAATTCTTGGTAGAAACGGTCTGGACACAGCTAACGAGTACAAAGATATTGTTGGAACAGTTAACCAGATCAGCCCTATTTTTACAGATGGCGAGATCCAATTAGAACTAGAGCAGGATATTGCTACAGCGTCGTCTCCTACATTTAAGTCCTTGAAATTAAACGGTGCACTTCTCTACAACGAACAACATATGTTCTATGATGATGTCGAGAAGGCTTTCGCTTACTACGATGATGTACCAGGTCGCAAGATGGTGGTTGGTCATCAGGTAGCAGTGAGAGTGTACCACGCAGGGCTTGGAACCATACCAAAGGGTACCGTCATAAAGTTGACGAACACTGAGGCAGGTTTCGCAACGTTCAGTGTAGCTGAGCCTACGTACGCTGATGCATCAGCAATGATCGCAGTGGTAGCAGCTGACATCCTAACGTTAAACTACGGCATCGCACTCTTCTACGGAACCATTACAGAGTTCGACACGAACATCTGGGCAGCAGGTGACGAGCTATGGCTTGCAGCTGGTGGCACACTAACCAACGTCAAACCATCACTACCGACGGTAGCACTTCGCTTGGGTAAGGTGCTTCTACAGCACACAGGGTTTGGTCGCTTACTGATCGCTCCTGAGATCGTACGTGAAGAGATCGTACCAGTAGCATACGGTGGCACGGGAGCAACTACTGCCCCGGCTGCTCGTCAAAATCTTGGCGCTTCACGAGTATCTAACGGCCTAGAGGACAAGTCCCTCTTCGCACTCTCCTATGTATACACAACCAGGACCTTCACAGTAACGTACTCCCCGGGTGCAGCTGTGTGGGTTAACGGTGTACGCTACACGAAGTCAGGCAACGAGTCCTTCGTGCACACAGCGGTTACAGGTAAGCACTACTTGTACTACGACAACACAGGTACTCTACAGCTATCTACGACTGCATTTAACATACTGACTACAGCGCAGCTTGCAATTATCTACTTCAACGCGGTCCAGGTATGGGGTGAGTGCTTCTCGGAGCTACACCCAGCTGATGGTGGCATGACTGAGATAGAGCACATGAATGCTCACATGACTGTAGGTACGAAGCTACTAAGTGGTGGCGCGGCCTCTGGGTACGTCATTCCACAGGTAACTAACCCTGCGGACATTACCTGGGGACTTGATAGCTGCGTACTAGCAGACGAGGACTACAACCACACGGTACCAGCACAGGTTGGTGGCAACGCCTACCGTATGTTGTACAGAGTAGGTGCCGCTGGTCAGTGGACCTACGTTGCAAACAACGACGGCTTCACCAACAACGGTACTAACCCACAGTGGAACCAGTACACGGGTGGTGTGTGGCAGCTGACCCCGATCACTGCTAACAACACATGGTTCAACATGTACATCTTCGCAACCCCTGTTAACGTTAACGGTGGGTACTTCGTAGTGGCAGGACAAGCTACACACAACTCACTGTCTGCTGCACAGGCTGCAAGCTATATCAACGAAACCACAGGCATCACAGACTTCACTACCGAAGGCATTGTACTGTACAAGGCGGTCTACAAACGTTCGAACGCGGGTGTTCAGCTAGCTAACACTAAGCTTGTAGACTTCATCGCGATCCGTGCAAGCATCAACACAATCGTCACGGGGATCACACCTAGTGACCACCAGACACTCTCTGGCCGTACGGCACTTGATGCACACCCTGCAAGCTCTGTATCGGTGGATTCATCAGGCTTCACGTCTAACTTATCGGTTACTGACACAGACGTACAGACAGCGCTCGCAACGATCGATCAGTTGGTTGTGGGTGGTAGGTTGTACGGCACGTTCACGACGGGTGCAGCGATCACTCCGTTATCAACAAAGCTTGTTGACGAGACCTGGGCGTTCACCGCAGCAACATCTGTTACGTTTGGTGGGTTTGGAGCCCTTGCAGGACTACCTAACGGCAAGCGCTTCGTGATTATGAACACTAACCCTGGACCATACGCAGCTGGTAGACTAAACGTTCCTCATACTAGTGCCGCGGATGGTTGGTTATTAAACGGTGACTGTGTACTCTACTCGCAACAAAGTATAACCCTTGAGTACAACGCAGGGCTTGGATACCTCATTGAAATAAGCAGGAGCAACTAATGGCTAAGTACAGAAACATTACAGCAACTACACTGAACAACAAGGATGTACATAACTACCTTGCGCACAACAGACTGACTGATGCTGATCCACTCGCCCTAGCTGAGTTTGGTTGGGTACAGATGAAGAATGCCTCGGGGTCTGAGCCTTACCCGAACGCAACGTTTGCTCCGAGTACAGCTGACCCTATCACCCTTGCTTCGATAGAGGACCCTACCCTTGGTGTGGACCTTGACCTTCGCGTGTACAAGATTGGTACAGGCAACGTGCTAGGTAGCGCGCAAGTACGTACGTTTGAGGTTAGACGTGTTGACTGGGGACGAACCGTTAGATGTACGTTTGACTACGAGTTAAGCGCAGGCTCGTTCACTGTAAGCTCTGATGGTGTAGCTCCCAGTGACATTATCGTGTACTTCCAGTTTAGTACAGACGGTGGAACCACCTGGACGAACACTGAGCCTAACCCAAGGTTGCTTGACTGTGGCACTACTGGCATCATCCATGAGTACGTAGGAACGTTAGCTATACCATACAGTGCTACCCATGGTCGCTTCATGTTCTTCTACGCGACATCCAACGCTACCACCCCGCAGATCGGCGTGTACAACTTGTTCCTTGGTAAGCAAGACGTTGCTAGAGGAGCTATCATAACAGATCCAGTAGCATATACGCCCATATTTGTTGGCTTTGGTACAGTTACTAACGTTAGCGTATACAGTTGGAGAGAGGGCGCGGTACTAAAAGTACAAGGTAAGTTTACCCCAGGTGCAGCTACAGCGGTTACCGCATCAATGACTTTAGGTTTTGGGGGTGTTAGTGGTAATGTTAGTGGTATTGCGGATTATGCTAATACTAAAATAGTTGGTTCGTTATGGCGCAATAATAATGATGTAGTTCAAGTTGATATGACGGTAATTGGTACTGCAAATAACTTTGTCTATTTTGGTCAAAGAAGTGGCGCAGGTCAGTCTGTCCTTACTCCAGCTACAGGTTCATCATTAGTTACTGGCGAAGTATTATCCGTTAATTTTGAAATCCCAATCCTCGGCTGGTCATCGAACGCTGTGATGAGCAGTGATGTGGGAGGAAGAGATGTTGTATTTAATGGTTCTTCTATCGCGACTACTGCTGTAGGGGCTATCGCAACAGTACCTTTTACCGCTACAGTAGATACAGTTGGTGGTTGGTCGGTAGATACATATACAGTAAAATCGTCTGGTAGAATAAATGCCTTAGCTAATATTCCAATTAATAGTGCGGCGGCTGGTAATGTAGAAATCCATTTATTTAAAAATGGCGTACAGCAGACGATGACGTATTATACTATTCCTGCCTCTAGTGTAATTTTAGCATCTTTAAATTGGACAGATAATTATGTGTGTGGTGATACTATACAAATAAAAATTAGTTCAACTGTGGGTGTAATAAGTTTATTAGGTTCTGGGGTAAGTGGGAATAAAGCAACATTGGCGATAGCCAAATTCGCCTCTCCGCAGACTAGCATGCAGGCTGCACCTGTTGTTGCAACGTATACTGGTACACCCACTTCAGTAGCAAACCCTGGTGCTGTACTTAAAATGCCTACAAAAATTGTTGATACACACGGTGCCTACGATACAAGCACAGGCGTGTTCAAGTGTAGTAGATCTGGTTATTTGAAGGCAGGCGTCGCAACGTCTATAGTTGGTACTGGTGGAACGGCAGCAACATATTCAGTATTTATACTACGTAAAAATGGTGTTGATATTTTTCAACGTTATAAAGTGGGTGACTTGTATGGGACAGGCGAGCTGATTACAGATACCGAGTTCCCTAAGATACCAGTGGTAGCAGGTGACTTGATAGATATATATCACACACCATCTGGCTGGGGTTCTGTAACAGGTTGGAACGCGTCTGCTACACGCTTCTCTCTATCGTTCGAGTTGGAGTAACATGAAACACCTTCTAATTCTTCTACTGTTACTGTGTAGTGCGTGTGCGAGCAAGGTTATCGTTCGGTCAACAACGTGTGTAGCGGTGAGTGACTACTTACTGCAATGTGAAGAGGTGAGATGATGAAGACTTTTGTAATGTTTGCTTTGTTCTTAGTGGGTGGGCTAGTAGCTCTTACAGCTGGAAACTTTCTAGCTCCACTATGTAAGATACCAGGCTGGATCGGTGCTGCAATACTTGCTATCATCTATGTTCCATGTATGGTGCCGATTTTAAAAAAGAAACTAGACAAATGGTATCCACAAGATAAACTATAAACGGGAGACTTTATGGCAATCAATAATCCAGGTAACGTAACAATGTCCGAAGCAATCATCAGCTCATTCAACCCATCTACTAAGGGGTTGCAGATGTCTGGTGCTTCACCAGTCCCTGCTCACGTAGCCACAGCGATGACATACGTAGCAGCTGGCAACGGTGCAGGTAACGTAGAGACTGTTACGTACTACTCCGACGTAGCTAAGACCATATCGGTTGGTGTACTAACCGTAACCTACAACGCGCTTAACAAAGTAAGCGGTTACACCTTTGTAGGAGTGTAAGACATGGCACAAGTATTTAACGTATTCACAGGAACTTTTGACGAGACTGGTAGCGGTGGTGTTGGCGGTGCTGTAGACTCAGTCTTTGGCCGCACGGGTGATGTGCTTGCACAGAACGGTGACTATACAGCTGCACAGGTGGGGGCGGATGCTTCAGGCACCGCTGCTGCGGCTGTTACAGCACACAACGGCGCGGCGAATGCGCACGGACAGACCGCTACTGGTACCGCACTACTGACAGCAGTAGATGCAGCGGCTGCTAAAACTACACTAAGCTTGAATAACGTTGCGAACATTGACCTAAGCAACGTATCGAACGATGCTCAGCTGAAGATTGCATCAAACCTATCGGACCTAAACAACGTGGCTACTGCACGCAGTAACCTAGGTGTTGTGAAGATCACCGTATCAGCGACGGAGCCTGTAGGACCGGCAGCTGGCGACATTTGGATTGATATCAGTTAAGGAGAATGACCATGCAAGAATTAATTTATGTAGCACCACAAGGCGACTGGCAGATTGAAGTACGTCACGAGAACGCTCATGTGCAAGAGTTACACATTACTTGTTTAATCGATGCTAACCCAACTTATATTTGGGCAAGCGGCAACAACCTTGATTCACTTGCAAGCTTGATTGCAACTGCAAAGGCCGCCATCATATCGAAGTCAATTAACTGGGGTAACGACTAATGGCTTTCACAAGTTACTCTGACCTGCTTAATAAGCAGACAGATGCTACAAAAACACAAAGCTTGTTTGCCTTTAAACTTAATCGAAGCGCTGGTGTCGCTCAAGGTGCATTAGGTAATGCCTATCGCTCAGCGTGGAAGAACGATGGGACTGGCGGTTCAGGAGCAACGCCAACAACTGCTGCAACCTACGACAACACGAGCGCAGGCTGTCTCCCTTACGCGCTAGCAACAGGCGTAAACAGTTTATACCTGACAGGCTTTATGTCTTCGATGGCTTCAGTAAACGGCGCGGTTGTGTTGTACGACCGCATGGCTGCAATCGGCGGACTTGTCGCTAACGTTACAACTGAACAAATGACAACAGGTCTAGCGCCTGCGCGCAACACTGGTGGTGTTGGTAACAAAATATTTATAGAAGTTTATACAAGTGTTGGCGGCACGTCTTCGACACTAACTGTTAATTATACCAATCAAGCTGGTACCGCTGGTAGAATATCGGGAGCAACTCGCATTGGTGGTACAGCGTTTGGTGTGGCTAGTGCTCTTATTGAAGTTCCGCTAATGGATGGCGATACTGGCGTGCAAAGCGTAGAGAGTGTAACACTTTCTGCCACAACGGGAACCGCTGGCAATTTTGGTGTAACAATCATGAGAGAGATATTCAACGCAGCCGCAGGCGTACCGGTTATTACACAGGCAGGGTTTAAAGGTCTTGCAACAATACCTGCTGGTGCATGTTTAATGCTTGCATACTACAATGGTAGCAATATTACTCCTGATACATTCTTAAATTTACAGCTAACGGAGGCTTGAAAATGGCTTTTACTAATTTAGATGACTTCGTAAACAAGACCTCTGACTTCTCGAAGACACAACACTTGCACTCTTTTACATCTGGCTGTCAAGGTGGTGGGGGAGCAGGCACAATCGCAACTACTGCTTATAAAATGTACACTGATTGGATAGGTAATAGTACCGATGGATTTGGTACTTATCCTGGTGGAACTGCTGAAACTTACTCTAGAACGAGTAATGGTAGTGTGCTTTACAATTCTCCTAGTGCTGGCAAGCTAACAATTACCCATGCAACAGGCAGCGTAGCACAGCAAGCGCATATTGGTAATTTTATACTTTGCGACCGATTATGTGCAGTGAGTGGACTAAGTGGTGTTCTCTCAACAGAACAAACATTTACACTCGCTCCCACCCGTAATACGGGTGGTGTTGGTAATGTTATTTCATTAGAAATAGCGGCGCTTATTGGTGCTACAGCTACAACAGTAAAAGCAAAGTACACCAATCAAGATGGCGTTGCGAATCGCGAAACCCCTCTTGTTGCTATTGGCGGAACTGGCGACCAAGCTCAGACTAGAGCTTGGATACTTCCGTTTTTTGATGGCGACACAGGTGTACGAAGTGTCGAGAGTATTACGCTAACTGGTACGACAGGTACCAACGGAAATATTGCAGTTACAATTATACGACCGTTATTGATTGTTCCTAACAACATAATGGGAGCACCAGCGAATTCAATGCCTCTTGTAGATATTCCTTCGGATGCGTGCTTGTTTAGATTATGGACATCATCGCTCGCTATTAATCTAGGCTTTCGCTTTGCTAACACTTTTTTCGCAGTAACGGAGAATTAAAATGCCAATAACTAATGTTGCTGATTTACGCTTTAAGATAGCCAATTATACTGAGCAAACTAGACTCAATGTATATTCGATGACCATTGGAACAGTTAAATCTTTTTTCTCTGGTAACTTTGATCAGATAGGAACTGGCCATACATTTCCAACAACTCTTACGCAAGAAGCGCAAACAACAAGCATCTATTCAAAAATTAAAGCACCGGTTTCCGCAGGGTCATCGTTATTAGTAACAAACATACAATCAATTTGTGGGTCAACCGGCGGAGTAACAGGCGGTGTATCTCAAATAATGTTCGATTATTTAGTCGGAGCTGGTGGAATAAATATAGCTACGGCAACAGAACAAGTATTTACAGTGGCAGCATTACCTAGACATACCGATGGAGTTGGTGTTTATGCAATGATTGTATCAACTTCTGCGCTAGGGGGCACATCATGTGTTGGCTCGATGAGATATCTTGCCAATGATAACGTTGAATATAATAGCCCTTCAGTTATCATTACATTAGCAGGTAATAGCGGAAGTAATGCTGTAATGATTTTACCTCTCGCTAATGGTACAAAAGGGATCAAAGAAGTACGTGGTTTTACGAGTGGTGGTGGTTCAGTGACGGGAACACTTGCTCTACTTCTTTTTAAACCAGTAGCAACCATTCCACAAGTTGGCTCAGTGTTTAGTTACGACGATGTGGCAGCACTTCATATGCCATTCTTTAAGTTTCCTAAAGACGGTAATATTATGAATTTTCAAAATGGTACCGCCGCTTTAAACATTGTAACTAATATAAAAGTTTCATCAGTCAGTGATACCTAAGGAGTTCTATGTTTAATCGTTACCCTATAGACACGGATATCTTCGCATACGACTTGTCACTTATCCCGCTTAATGCTATCAACTTCTATGATGGTGTAGCAAAACGCTGGACCGGTGCTGCGTGGGTAACTGATGTATTCAAGTTAAGAAACCCAGGTAACACAGTGTTTGAAGCGAAGCCTTGGAAGGCACGCAACACACTCAACACAGCATGGTTAACGATTGATGTAACGGGGAACGGATGAAGATATACTTTAGATCTGATACGCATGAAACTACACGCTACGAGCTTAGTCCGTTGATGGACCTAGAGACAGCGAAGGTTAACTTCGATCGCGTGATTCTATGTGGAGACAACGTAGACTTCAAGAACACAGAGGATAAGGTAAAGGCTGATTGGTTGTTTAACTATTACAACACCATGGAAGGCATCGATTACTTGTACGGTAACCATGAGTTACAGCCTGCAAAATACCTGAAAATCAACGATATATGGATCGAGCATGGTGACGAAGTATTCAACGGGCACCCACGTGTTGTAGATACTCCATGTAATAGTAAGATCATACGCTTCCTAAAGTCACTGGGTAACAAACAGACTATCTATAGACACATGAAACTTAAACCAGAACATAAGGATAGGCTGGCTGCGAGAGCAAAAGAGAATGGCTGTAGCACCATCGTGGTAGGGCACTTCCACCCAGTCAATGTTATTGACATTAAACACAACGACGTTAGAATTGTCATACTACCGCGTGGTGAAACTGTATTCATTACGTAAATAATATATGTAAACTATTCTAGTTTATGTTTGAATGGTAAGACTGCATAGGGGGTTTTGTGTTACGGGATATGCTGATGTGGTTTATATTCCTATCAGTGCTTCTCTGTTACTTACACAACAATTACATATGACAGACCAGGATATCATACTAGGTGAGTTACAAGCCAATCAGAAGTCAACAGAGCGTAGAATCGACGACCTGCAATCTGACATGAAAGAGATCAAGACAAGCCTTAATCTACTTGTACAAGACAGACATACACGTATCACGGTTACAAGCATGGCTAAGTGGATAGTAACTATCATCGCTGGTATGTTTGGTGGCTGGTTCGGTACACACAGATGACCACCCCACTACGTAGAGATAAGTTTCGACTGGAATGCAACAAGCTGTATCTACCTTACTACGATGCACTTTGTGATGAACTACCCGAGTACTGGCAACCGTACTGTGTGTTTCGAGATGGTAACACCCAGGACAACCTCTTCAGCAAGCATCTATCAAAAGCACAAGCATACAACTCGGCCCATCAGTACTCATGTGGTAGCGACTGGACCGTATGGGAAGGCAACCACCCTGAGTGGCCCGACTTTAAGGACGCCATCTGGGGCGACTACATACGAGCTTGTGAAAAAGTAGGGCTTGAATGTTTAGACTTTGAAAGACCACATAACCAGCTTAGACTTAACATTAAGTGGGCCAGGGTTGGTGATGTGTTTCGCATATCGAATGGCCTTAACGATTATGCAAAGGGTATGGAAGCAGCTAACAAAGCCATACGCAAGCATAAGAAACTATAAGGAGCGTAGATTATGGTAGGAATTAAAGAATCTAAAGAAGCATTGATCGGTATCAACGAGCTTGCAATCTTCATTGCAAAGCGCTTGAAAGACGGTATCGGTATGGATGATATCGGAGCAATCATCGACGTGTTGAAGAACGATGGTGAGTTCAAGATTAAGATTGCTGCTGCATTTGACGGTATCAAAGCTGTACCAGAAGAAATGAAAGACATCGATATGCAAGAAGGTGTTGAGCTAGCGATGGTACAGATTATGTACATGCCTAAGATTATCGAAGCGTTCAAGAAGTAATATGTTACCTCTTGTACAGTCTGCACTAACACTAGCATCTGAAGTCATGCATCTTATTAACTCGAAGGATGCACGAAAGTATCTTGATAAGAGTATTGAGTTACAAATGCAGATACGTAACGAAGAAGCTAAGGGATACTACTCGGATGATGCAAAGATTGAAGCACTCATACAGGAAGCGAAGATCATACTTGATGCTGTTCAGAAGGACATTGCAGCTTACAATACTACTAGTTCTCGGTAGTGCATGCACTGTTGCTCCTACATTGTCTCCAAGACATGCACTCGTTGGGCAGATCCTTAGGGTTAGGGACGGCCACAAGGGTCTGACCAATCGAGCATGTGACCAGATGGATGATAAGGGGAAGCTTAAGTGTACTATCGTGGAGTACCCACTGGATGACGAAGCGTTTCGTAAGGAACTTAATTCACTTGGTTTTATATGTTACGTTGGTGGTCTACGTTACAAGGTATGCCTGGACAAACCAGGGTTTTGCCGATTCACTTATACACAGAAGAAGTTTGTTGGAATTCCTATCAAAAAGATAAGGCATGAAGAGTACATACCAATAGAAGACAACAAGCGTTTAGTAAACGCTGATGTAAAATGCTACACTCAGATTAACGACGTAACGTTCTAGTTGAATTTTTCTAGCTTAACATCTTTGAGCGGCTTAACCTTGCCATCATCATCTAGTGTGAAGGCATCGTCTACAAGCAACTCACCAGTTCTATTGTTGTAGTACTTGCCAGCTATTTTTAAATAGCGTGCGTGGAACTTAGATCCCCATTTAGAGATCGATTCAGCGATTGAGGTACATACATCTAGTGACTTAGCTTTAACCTTTAGTGTCTTCATGTAACTATCATATCATTAGTGCTATTTGGTTGGTATAGAACTTGTTGTTTTGGAGCACTATTTAATAACTGTTCACGAGCATCATTTAGCTGTGCCTTATAGTTATCCAAGTGAAACTCTAGTTTATTTATACGACTCTCGTAGAATATAGCATCGTTCTTTAGAATGCGATTTTCTTTCTCAAGTTCAAGAAGCTTAAAGCGTAGAGTTTTAATTGTGTCGTATAGAATCTCATCGTTATTCATTTTCTATCCATGTATTTACTGGGTTTAAAATTACGCCATCACCAAGCATTAGAGTAGTGGACACATTTCTACAGTTCTTTAAAGCGTTTGCAGAGTAGTTACCGAGGCAACAATATTTTTGCTGTTCTATAAACAAACATATTTTTGTTTTATCCTGTCTATTTTGCACAAGTTTCGTCGTATAAAGAGCACCCACAAGTAGTAATAAAAGTAGAAAAACTGTAAGTATTTTACTCATTCCTTAGTCTCTTCTTTGTTACACTCTTTTGCTAGCCGTGAAAGAACTGCGTCTAAATACTTATTAAATTCTTTTTGCGTGGTTATGTCTTTAGATCTTAAAATACAAAGTAATGCAGCAATTTGAGCAGAAGCAAACATATGAATAAACTCATGCTGATCTACTCCCTTAAATTTTTCTGTTAGTTCTGTTATTATTTGGTCATTTATTTCTTGCTCATCCATCTTTTCATCCTTTCAAATAAGGAAGCCTTTTTGGGCTTGTCTTCTAGCTCAAAGTGTTCTTGGCATAGATGCCAAAAGTGTGCAGCCAGTTCGCTCGTCACATCGGCTGGTATCTCAATGCCGCCATATTTATAGTCTAATGAGTACTTAAGATACTTTCTAAACACCTCGTCATATAGAGAACGAATTTTTTCTGCGTTTTCAATCGCATTTAGGTAATCATGAGGCAAAGTGTCCTCGCCTACTTCAATCGTTAAAATTACTTTGTCGTTAGTCATTTATGTATTCCTTTGGCCAATTAGTATGGATCTTTAGAAAGTGAGCAATCAGCTCGTCCTGATCTTTTATATACTCACGTAAATTGTGTATTAGTGTCTCTTGCTTATGCATCTTTAGCTGTGCCTCTGCTAGTTGGCGCTCTATAATGGCATAGCGATCACCTGGTATAGCTTCTTTATACCAATGAATAGAGTCATCACTATATACATCTAGTTGTTTGTCGTTAGTCATTTATGTATTCCTTTTTCTTATCTCGCGGCGCATATTTTCTTTTAATTTCATATAGTGGTTTTGCCACTCTCCGCAAAGCCTTTCAAATGCTTTTGCTTGTCTTGTTTGCATCGCTAGTTTGTCTTTTAAAACATCAATTTTACTTAGTGCTGATTCTAATTCCTTTTTCCACTCAGCTATTTCTTTTTTGCATTCAACACAATTAAGCATTTTTATCCTTCCTTTATGTATAATCTTTACAACGCTTTACAACTAGCGGCGCAGCGCATCCTTGCATTCACTAACAGATCGTATGCGCACGCAGTCTGCTAGAAACTCCCTATCCTTATCCATACAGCTTGTACACTGTGTAACAAATATAATTATAAGTATCATCGAACATGTAACACATGTGTAGAATATCGGCTTAATCATAGTAACCCTGCTTTCTTCTTACGTTCAATCATCATCAGTGCTCTCGCTCTGTTACGGGCACGAGCCTTGATTGCCTCACTCTTACGGTGGCAATCGTAGCAGTACTGCCCCTTCCAAACCTTACCCTCACCATCAAGGTATATCTTCTGATAGTGCGTGGTACGTGCTCCCTCTTTCGTGTAGCACCCACCACGAGCCATGTTATGAGAGAACACGAACGGCTTCTCCACACCACACGTTGCACACACCTTTGTAAGCTTCTCAGGCTCAGTACTCATTTAAGTAACTCCTTCACCTCGTCTAGTATTGCAGGCCATGTACTCGGCATCACCACTACGGCCTTCTTCGATCCTGCCTTCACCATATTAGCTAGCATCATAGCTTGCAAGGGTGTTGGTACTTCCCCCTCTGCCTTAAGCTCAAGCGCTACGAATAGCCCGTTCACACAAGCGATGATGTCAGGTATGCCCCGACGTCCCACCTCTTGCGCCTTGTAGTACCAGATAGGATTACCAGCTTGCGCGAGAGTACGCAAGTCATCCATCACACGCTTCTTGAGTAGTGCTTCACGCTTCGTCTTGAGCAGGCGTGCAGCGGTAAGCGATGTTGGTTCACATGTCTTCGAGGTCATGGAAGTTGTCTCCTATGGCGACCGACACGTTCATGCTTAGGATGTCACCAGTGTATGCGACAATCATCTCGTGTCGTAGAAATGGTATGAGGTCTAGGTCATCGGTGTGTAGGTTGAACACTATCTCATCGTGTATGGGTATCAGCATGGTAGATAGCAAGCTCTTGCGTCTAGTCTTAAGCAAGTGATCGCACCCGATCAGTGCACGCCTAAGTATGTCTCCACACCCACCTTGGATGCGGTAGTTAGGTGCCTTGTAACTCATCTTGCGATCTGCAAACGTGTAGCGTCTACCGAACGCGTTCTGTAGTATGCCTGTAGTCTCTACCTGTCTGCGTAGCTTATGGCTGTACTGTGTGATCATCGGGGTGTCACGCTCCAGCGCTGCCTTGATACGCTTAGCTTCACCCTCGCTGCATCCAAGCGTTATGCCTAGACGTTTTGCGCTTGCTCCGTATAGGGCTGCAAACCTAGCTGTTTTGGCTACGTTTCTGGTAACACCAGCACTATCTGCAACACGTTGGTGGAAGTCTACACCACTTGTTATGTCGTGAGCCATGCCTAGCTCGCGTGCTTCATCAACCATCAAGCGCAGCTCCATCTGAGCGTAATCGATCGAGACAATCTTGCAATCTGGTCTAGCTACGAATGCACGACGGATGGGGTAGGCTTCCTTATCATCGTTTGCTGGCCAGTTCTGTGCATTAGGCGTTGAGCTGAAGCGTCCGGTGGCTGCCCCCGCTTGTCTGATCGTAAAGTGTGCCGTGCTATTAATAGTAAGCATCTTCTCGAACGTTTCCCAGTATGTGGAGACACGCTTACTATAGTGACGGTATGTAAGAATAAGATCTACCAGTGCATGCTCCTTGTACTGTTCAAGTACCTCAGCCGCAAGCGATGGGTTCCCCTTCTCAGTTTGTGGGAGTGTGATGTTATGCAATTCAAATAGTTTAGGTGCCAGAAACTTGGCGCTATCCACAAACGGTGCGCCACATAGCTTGCTTAGCTTCAGGTATGTTTCATCGAGTAACTGTGTCTCATAGATAGCTGCCTCACGTGTATATTCCCTATCAACAAGCATACCCATCGACTCCATATCGTGCAGTATACGTGTGACCTTCATCTCGGTACGTGCGAGCTGCTGCATGCCGTGATAGTTTATAACCTGGCGTTGTTTCTCGTACAGAGCGAGCGCTATGACCGCATCAAGCTCAACGTATGGTACAAGTATATCGGTAGGTGCATCCGTGAATAGTCTACCCTTGTTACTCTTCAACCAATCAATCATTAGTTGGTGCTTAGCTGGCAACCCACTACGTGAGGCGCAAGCTGCAAGCGAGTAGCTTAGCTGCTCATTATCAATGAGTCTCTCCATGGTTTGTGTGCACCACACATCACCCATGACTTCGATACCGTACTGCTCACGTAGAAAACTAAGTTCAAACTTCGCGTTGTGAGCTACGTAACGTAGGTCCTTGAATGAGAATATGTTTCGTAAGTGTTGCGTGGATATCTCGTTCAGGAACACAGAGTAACAACGATCTTGGTAGGCAAGTGACATGATGATAGCGGTGTCACCCTTGTAAGGACTTAAGCCTGTGGTCTCGAAGTCGAAGGCTACTGCTGTGTTCGTGGGTAGCTGACCCATGAAATAGATAATATCTTGTAACTGGTAGGGCGTGACTAGCATGTTTGCTCCTAAAAATAAGGCCCCCGTGCGTCTAATCATGGGGGCCTTACAACCGTAGTCGTTTAAAGTAAGGTAAAAACGGCTACGCTAAAACAAAAACTAAATTACATCAGCGTCACTAGGAGCAAAACTGACAGTCCTCGCACCATTACTCAAGTTGCGATCATTGTCAAGACTTACACTGCTTGTTTCTTCAGCTGCAATCTTTGCAAGCTCAAGCGACTTAACAATGCCATACATTTTATTGGCTGCTGCCATCTCTTCATCGGTTAGGTTCGTACCTGGTTTTGCAACAAGTACAGCGTATGTACGGTTGCCATCCTTGATGATAGATGAACTCAACTTAATTGATTTAGACCAAGGTGCCTTACCAAAAACCATCGATGACTGTAGCATCGTAGCGATAGCTTTGCCTGCGTTGATGCTTGTACGCTTGAACGACACTAGGCTTGGAGTCGCAACAAAACCAAGTTTGCTACGCTCAACCACGAAGTAGTTCATCACGAAGTCACGTATGACTTCTGTTCCGTCTGCCATAATCTCTTGATATCTTTGGCGTGCATTCATTGCTGTCACAGGGTAGCTAGTAACGTACTCTTTCTCTCCGCTAACCATGTGGTACTCGTTCCATACTTTCCAAAGTTTAAACGCTACGACTTCAACAGGTTTGTCTACACCACCAACTACAACGTAGCTATCGTTCGTTACGATGTCACCAGTACGCACGACTGTATCACCAGTGCTGCCATCGGATAGGTACGGTGACATTGGTTGTGTGAGTAGCAAGCGTGGTAGCACGATGTCTGTTGCTGTGATGCCCATCTCAGCTGCCATGTCTGCAAAGTTAGGGTGCAATTCGATAGGTGCCTGTGCTTCGTTAATCATTAATTCGTTATTCATAGATTCTACTTTCGTTGTTTAAACTAGACGCCCGTGTGTGCGAGCGCCTAGCCTGGATATTATATGCTAGCGTAGATTAACCGACTACGCCTTACGGAAACTTAGTGACGGAGTTAGCGTCACTTCGTTTAAACCTGGTATTGTAAAGTTTTCGTTACCGTTTAGTACAGCGTTCTCAAACTCTTGTTTATAGAACGAGTTAAGTGTTGCTGAATTTACGGATATCATCATGTCGTACACACCCTTATCGCGTAAGTAAGCAAAGAATGCCTCCTTATCTTCAGTAGTCTTTGGTGTACGCACGGATGTCTTATGAGACACTGATATCAAACCATCTGGACCACGATAGTTCTTGAGATTATTCTCTTGTAGTGATTCGATCAGCAAGCCTTCAAGCATCTCTTCTTCTACACGTAAGCCCTTGAGGACATCGTTTGCAGCATCTATCTTTGTGCGCAAGCCTCGTAACTCTTTAATTGCATCATTCATTTGTTCTAACGTCATATAATATCTCCTAGTTATGCTGTGTAAACCAGTGTTCCAGACCAGCTTTCACACGTTCAGTACGTTCAATTTGAGTAGCATGCTCCAGACTATCTGCAAGTAATTTCAGAGCTGTTGTAACATCTGCAAGCTCCATAATGTCTTGCGACGTACACTTAGGGTAACCCTCATGTATACGATGGTAGACACTCTCTTGCTTAACGGTCAGCTCTTGTAATAGTTTCAGGTAATAGTCTGTCATGTGTTTGCCTCGACATGCTTTTGTAACATAGTTAGCAAGTTGTCAATACTTTTCTCACCAACTTTTTGCATTAATCTATCCACGTTGTTTTTCTTCAGTAATAACGCTGCGTAAACAGCTTCATCTACCGTGCCCTTCGCAATTATATGATGATGCACAACTGATTTATGTAGGTCGATGCTGCCACCTCTGAAGTTTCTACCCTCGCTCTGCTCATGATCTGATAAGTTATAGTTATGCGCAAACCAGATAGCATGCCTTGCAACTTGTAGATTAAGCCCCGCCCCACCTGCCTGTGGGTTCGATATAAGTACCTGCATGCTCCTTTTTGTGAAGCATTCTATGGCGGTCTGTCTATCCTTATCGGTCTGGCCACCCTTAACGTACACAACACTCATGCGCAGCTTCGCACACACGGCTGCAATACGTTCGTACAAAGCGATGAACGGCACCCATATGATGACGCTCTCATCCTCTGGAATCGCTTCGAGTATCTCTTCTAGCTTCTCAAGTCTGAAGTTATCAAGCCACTCAGTGTTGCCACGTTCTGTATCCATGATGAATCCGCAAGCAACCTGCCTAAGTTTCATCATCTGTGTAATCTTAAACTCAGCCGTAACAGCGGTGTTTTCGTTGATAAAAACTAACCAATCTTTCGCAAGCGCCTTGTACATTTTTGCTATTTTTTCGGGTAACTCTATGATATGCTCCATGATTACCTTTTCAGGTAGATCAATACACTCAAAAGCCCTGGCTTTTATGCAGCAAGGTGCAAGCTTGTCCATTATTGTCGTCTCGGCGCCCTTCTTCGGCTGCCAGTTCGGGAAGTAGCTCTGTGTGCGTGCTCGTGCAGCGTTGATGTCTACAAAGTACGTATTACGGAACGCCATGAAGTTATGGCCTAACACCTTCTCGTTCAGTAGCCGCGCCAACCCATAGATATCTAATAGATTGCCGCTTGTAGGTGTAGCAGTAAGTAGCAACAGGCGTTGCACATGCATCGTTAGCATGTAAACACTCTTGTGCGCCAGTGAGTTGTACGCCTTAAGCTTATGAGCCTCGTCACACACCACTACCTGTGGTCCCCACCAAACGAGCGACGCCCATGCAGCGGTCCGGCTCATCTCGTAGTTACATATGATGATGCTATCCTTGGGGGTGTGTCTAATCGCTAGCTGCTTCTGTGCTCCAGCCCCCCTAAGCAACACTACCTTGTCTCGTGGAACGCCCGCCCACTTGACCAGCATGTCTACCCATTGATGGCATACACTCTTAGGTGCAAGTATCACCGTTGGTACGATCTTCCCGTGCTTAGCATAGTGCTCACGCAGGATGGTCGCTGCTGTGGGACTCTTACCAGTACCCAAGTCAAAGAATAACCCAAGTCTATTACATGTGCGCGCGAAGAGTACACCTCTGCGCTGATGTTCCCATAGGGGTAACACTGAATCGATGTCAGTCATGTTTTGCTCCTAGCAATTAGAACTGCAAGTAACTTACGAACGCGATCTTCTTAGTACGTGGGTGCTTGATTGCCTTACGTTTGCGTGGAAACTCCGCAAATATACGTGCAAGCCCGTTGATTGAGACCGTCGGACCCTTCACATCCTTCAGGTCACGCTCATACATCTTGTGTAACTCACGCACGTCAATTTCTGTGTCTCTCTTCTGAGTTTTCACAAACTGATCGCGCCATTCTTTCGCAAAATACCTAGCTGCTGCTATATCGATTTTCTTTTTCATGGTTGCTACATACTACCTATATTACAGCATGTCCAGTGGTTCATTCATTTGTATATCATCTGCCTGGGGCATAATGCCTTTTACAGTGATATACTGCGTCCCCTGTAGACGTTTACGCCCAAAGTACTCTTTAGGTATGTACTGTCTAAGCTGCTTCGCGAACGTATTACGTGCCATAGGGTACTTAATACCCTCGTCCTCACACCACTGTGTGAACTGAACGTACAACTCATCAAGCGTGTATTCGCGGTGCGCTTTCATGCCGTTGACAGTATATGTTTCCTTAAACCACTGATACGAACTATTGCTTATAAGAACTATATCTTCGCTTCGCATAACGTCTCCACGTTGTATAACAAAGCGGCCGTTATTACGCCTAATGTTCTCCATTAGGTTGCGCGCAAGCATCGCAACTATACCCGAAAGCTCTGTTGTTACAAGTCGCTCCCCGACCTCGCTGCGACAGGTAAGAAATGATTGATCAAACGATACATGCAACACGCGTCTAAGCATGCTTGATGTGGTCTCCGCAAACTTTGGCATAGTATTCGTCGCAAAGTATAGCTTGGCTTTGTTCTCAAACATAAAGCTATCCTTGCCTTTACGTTCAGCTGTTACAGCATCACCACCCGTTAGATTTTTGAGGATGTTACACTCTTCATAGCTAAGCTTCGCGTACGACGACTCTTGCGATATGTTTAGATTCTTCTTATGTAGATTCGCCAGCATGAATCTGTTTGTAAGCATCTGTTGCAAACTAACAGTGGACGCGCTGTCTTTCATAATCGCTTTGAGAATGTTTAGAAGCGTTGACTTACCGTTCTTCCCGTTACCAACCATGAACACGATCACTTGGTCGTCCATACGTGGCCATAGAGCGTAGCTCATTAAGTCCATAAGCAGTGTGTATTTCTCTCTATCTTTCGAGCATACAGACATAAGCCATTCTTCAAAGTAGTCACTTGTCGCAGTGGAGTCATAGTCTAAATCTATACACGACATGAAGCCATAGTACGCACTGTGCGGCAGTAACACGTTTGTGTGTAGATCCAGCACGCCATTACGAAAGTTTATTTTTGCCTCAAGTCCTGGCCTATCGAAGAACGCCTCACCCTCTTTTTTTGTTTTTGAGCACATATTGACTACGCGTTGAGCGAACTCGTTAAAGTGTCGTTCACGTAGCGCATCGGGATATGCAAGCTTTGTTCGCCACCACTGGTATACCTGTGGCCGCTCTAGTGTTGCCCAGTGCCTACTCGTTGGGGAGTACTCATACATGTCCCCCGACGCAAGCGTGATGACCTGCTTCTCTGTCATGAACAGTTGTTCTATGTCTGCATATGATGGCTCTTTTGGGCCATTTTTGCCCATGATCCAGTACCCATTGTCAGCGCTTGCTAGGTGCACCTCACTCTTCAGCTGTATAGGACTCTTGACCTTGCACCAATGCTTGCAAGTCGTACAGTCATGCCCCATAGCATGGATTGTGCTACATAGGCGCACACCATAGCGACCAGCATGCTCAACCTTTGCACGTCTCTGCTCATCGTTCAGGCTCGCAAGGCTTGCACTCACCCCCGTGCTTGCTTGGTCGAGTATGTAGTCGGCTAGCGTGTCTGCTGTAAACTTTGTAGGTTTAATCTCACCCGTGCCGGCATCAACGATATCAATTGATACTTCGTTAGTACCACGTGCATTAGCTAGGTACGATAGTGCCGCGAATATCTGCGGCTCATGGTACGCCTGTGGATTCAGAGCAACCGCATGTAGGAATGAGCAACCACCCTGCTCGGTGCCGCTAAACATCGTCTCTATGTCAGGCGTCGCATACGACTGTCTCACATCATCTAGTGGCATGTTTTGCTTCACGATTGTGCTTAGGTAGCTGTTGTCGTCGAAGCTGAAGTGTACATCATCGTAACACTCTTGCAGTACCGCTGTTGTATAGAGCGGCCTGCCCTGCTTGCGATTTATGGTGCTCGGCATACGTAGCAGGCGTGCCGCATCCCATATGGATACGTCCACCTCACCCTGTACACCGGCTAGGTGTAATTCACTTGTTAACTTGTCAGCAAGGCTTGCATAGTCCGCGCGGTGCTTCTCAAAGAAGCTAAGCTGCCGTATCTGTTGACGTAGATATATAAACAGCTGGTACCCGTTACCCGTATACACAACCGTGAAGTTTGCAGGCTGCAACTCAAGTACATCAGCAAACACAGTCGTGACAGCTTGCAAGTGTACCGGATCGTGTGCCCTTGTCACGTCTATACCGTCTAGGTCCCATGCGAGTATCTCTTGCGACTTAAAGTATATGTGCTTGCGCACTGGTAGTACATTGTGACCATTGCCGTGCTGCTGTATAGCTTTAGTTGCACCCTCGTGGTGTGCAGCGGTGTAGTATACGTTGTTGCTGCACCAGTCTTCTACTAAAATTTTAGCTATTTTGTCGCGGTTTCTGAACAATGATTTTACGTCTGGAACTTCGATAGCGGTTTTGGGGAAAATCATCCCGTGCCCTGCTGGGCTTTTGTAAACAACCTGAATCATACACGTTTCCTTTTTGCTTAATAATTACACACATAATAGGTGCGTAACTTGTTAGATATGCATTAGTGCATACCCTGTTAGATATGTGTCTACTTATATTTTGTCAAAAAGAAAAGTGTGCCTTAGTCTATGCAGCTTGCAACTAATGATGTGATCATGTATACACGTTTGCGTAAACAGTTTGAAATCATACACGTTAGGGGAATGTTACAATGGTGTAGCATTCCCCCTTTTTATTTTTAGCGTGTTAAATCATTTTATACTTTCTTCCATACAATACTCATATGCTTGGCGCTTTGATGCACGCGGAATACATGATTTACGTCTAAGAGTAATTCTTCCACGCTGCGCTCATTATTTTCTAATGCTGCAAAATCGGTTAAACTTAGTAACGTTGTAAAGCCATATTTTGTATAACTTGCAACTAATTCACTGTCACACCAGACCTCAAAACACTGGATATGCTTTAACGCTAGTTCGTTATCTATTTTATTCATTGTGGCACCCCGTAAATCCTTAGTATAGTCTTTAACTCACAAAGCAAGCAAGCCACAGGCTCGTCGCGCTTCTCTTGGTAGAGAGCGTTGCAGTACACATCTAGCAACTCATATTGTTTATGTGTTAGCGCGTAGCTATGGCATATCACTTGAACATTCCCTATGCGCGCAAGCGTACCCGTTACGCTGTTTGTTGCATACTTAACAAGCTGATATAACTCGTCGTTTGTTAATGTTTGCGTTGGGTTATCGGTATCGTCATATATGCTCATACAATTACCCCACTATCATGCTTATTAATCCACGCATTACATAGCCGCTTTAGTGTTGCCGTATATGGGCTATCGTTTTCGTCGGGCTTGGCGCGCTCAAATGTAATAAACGCATTTACAGGTAACTTCGCTTCATATATTGGCTCGCCATCGCTTGAGCACAACATAAACAACATCGTGTTATAGCCCTCATCTTGTAAACAATAATGCATGGTCTTATTGTTTATGTCTTTTGTCGTGTACATCAAACGACAAAACCCCGTGGATGGCTGTTCCTTGTCTAGTTTAAAGTGTATCTTGTCGATCATACATCACTCCATATTATTTTAAGGTACATGTCGCGCCATTCGTTGTCGGCATTCATTTTTTGTACAACGCTTTCAATGTCGTTGCGATTGTCGTAGACGTCGTTATGATCGTCGTCATTCAGTGTGTCAACCAGTTCACATGGCTCTAACGCGTTACACAACACACCCTTTAGGTAGACATCGATGCGCTTAATGCGCTTGAGCGTTGCTTCATTATTTATGCGTGATTTTTGATCATATGGACTCATAGTGCACCGCCGAAAGTGACGTTAAAAGCAATAATAAATGCTGTGGCTACGGCTATGAGACCACCGGATATTATAAACAATTGGACTATAATTTCTAGTTTCTTTGACATGTGGGACACTCCTTACAGTGTTGTTTGTTGTCGCTTGGGCGTCGCGTGATTGCGTCGCTTGATTGGTGTTATAGCAGCTTGGTTTGCAAGGTGCAAGGGTTATTTTTGCAGCTTATACATTTATTTTGGGGCATGCATGGATATATGTGTTTGACAAGGCTAAACGCCATCTAAGCTATAAATAGCTTAAAAAGAGGCATGACAAGGGGTATCTTGTGACATATGTTGTGTGCGTGACTGGATGCGTGGTAATATAATGCGGTGTATGGTGTATAAAAGTCAGTGTAATAATGCAGAGCGCATCAGGGGTAAACCCGGCACAGTGCTGTGTGTTTGGATAGCGTGTCACGCCCGTAAACATTCGTGAATAGGATACTGACCTAGTAACTCCTCTGGAGTAGTAGTAGTAGAAATCATATATATAAAAGGAAAATGCGATGTGAAAATTTGCGTTTCCTATTCCTCAATGATTTCAAGGGGGGAGGCTCATGGTTAACACGAGCTGTCACACTTCCCCTGAAAAGGCAGAGCAGTTTCTAGTCACACAGCAGCAATCAGACCAAAACCACGCGCCGAGCCACGGATTAGCCCTCAACCTGGATAGTGCTGCCATTGCACACGTATCACGCACACACGCATACATTACACAAGCGTTGTGTATTGGCGCACACATACCCACATTACATACTCATTGTGTAATCCCTGGGGTACGCACCCACGCCTCACACCCACGGACCCAGCTCCCCTCACCCCAAGGTACCCCCCCTCTCTTTTCTGCCTCGCTGCGGGACCCCTACCCCCAAAACTCACG
>NZ_JADJTF010000006.1 GCF_016711335.1 Thiofilum sp. | reverse complement strand
CATCATCGTCTGATATATAATCTAAATGACCGTTGGGATATATTTTTTCCACGACTCCGGTCCATACATCTGCATTGGAATAAACTCGTATCCTATCGCCTACCTTAATATTACTCATCACTTAAACCTCTTTATAAACAGCCACAATATGAGGTCTACCATTTTTTTGCCTAACCTCTTTGTGTCTTTCTAGAACATACTCAACCTTTGCATTTTTAATGTCGTCATATATACAAACTACATTGGTTAATATTTTAATTTCATTTACTGGCAAATTTAACGAGAATCCATTTTTATTAATAAGTGTACAATGTATTGGCATATCTTTTTTAGTTTCTTTATTCACAACGACACACCCCGCATCAATTCTTCTTTTAGCTCACCGGCGCAGCAAAAACATATTATAAACTCGTTAGCTGAAAGACTTATAAGTATACACCTTGTAAATACAGTGTCACAAATAATACACTTCTTATTCTCGTAAGTGATGATTTGTTTTTTCATAAACTTACTCCGTTAATTGAATAGGCTATGATTAGTATAAATATATAGAGTAGGTAGTTCATTCAATTGAACCATAAATCTTATTTAGTGCTTCTTGTGCAATAAAAACATCATCCTCTGAACACATGCATAACTCAGTACATGAACAATTAACCCTTATTTTAATAAGTGATTTAGTAGCAACCTCAAGCGCTTCTATTATGCGGAGTACTGTGTCGGGGTTTGCCTCTTCACGAAATTCAAATTTACTTTGTGTTATATTAAACCATGATGAAGGCGTCACCTCCTCACTAGGAAGGTTAAGACATTTTGAATATTTACCCGCTACCTCTTTCAAATTCTCTAGTTCTTGTTTTGTAATCATTTTTTATTCTCTATGTATCGCTCACATAATTCATTATTCATTAATACATATTTATCCTGGGCTTTATTGTAACCATCACAGTAACCAGATGAATAATGCTGGTATAGCCCAATATCATCGAAATCATTTTCTTTGCACAGCGGGCATGTAAGATATTCAATTTCCATTTATTCATCCTCATTCATTATTTTACGTGTGACTCCGTATGTGTACCCAACGTAAAATGTTGCACACATTAAAAATAGTAACTTAATACTTACATAAAACGGGTTAAGTAGGCTCACTGTCTAACTCGCCGCTATCTAGTTTTGTTACTGGGTATGCTTCCATGTATTTACATAGATCGTCATACTGTTCTTTTGTAAGTTCTTTAGAGCTAGCTAGTCCGTAGCGTGCTTGTAGTAATTCACTAGCAGCGGGCTTTGTATAACCATTTGTTGCTGCTATAGTGAAAAGTCTAGTCAATTGGTCTTTAGATGGAACCCAACTTTGTGCCACAAATGCAATTGGCTCTACTTGTGTTTGTATTTGTTTAACCTCTTCTAAGTCTGATTCAGAAGGGAACTCTTCTTTTGTATAAATAGACGATAACTCTTGTGGGAACGCCTTCCGTAGCGCCAAGCTTTCAGCTACCTTTGCAAGCATAAGGGTCGGCATCTTTGACCACATTGGAGTTACCTTCCACTGTTTGGTTTCTTTATCTTTATATTTTTGAACATATTCACTATACATAGCCACAGCATATAATGGCTCTTTAAATTTAGTCCTCATAACACCAAGCTTTGCAGCAACAGGTGGAGTGCTCTTTAGCCAAACATCAACCCATACACCATCATCGCCACACCAAAAAGGTCCGACCTGGCCAGCATAGTCCCCACTTCTTTCAGCGATTAATCTAAAACCATCAATACTAGTTCCTATACTCATCACTTCGCGTTTTAAGTTATTATCGTAACGCCTCATAGCGTATATCTGGCGAGCAAGGGGATCTAACCCTGTGCGTTTTGCTGTATATAAAAATAGCTTTAACTCATCATCTGTAGCGCCCTTGCAAACCTGTTGCTTGATTAAATCAATTTGGTCTTCATTCCAGACCATTAGCTCTGTAGTCATACTCACTCCTTAAAAATCTAGATCTTCTAAATCTGAATTATCAACAAACGATTGTAAGCCCTGTTCTTGCTTCGCGGGCTTAGCACCAAGTAGCCTTAAGTTATCTGGGAATAGGGTTAGTGAACCCCTAGCTTCCCCGTCCTTCGATGTATACGCATCAACCGTTAGTGTGCCATCAACATATATCTGTTCGCCTTTGCGGGCATTCATAGACACGTAATCTGATAGTTTACCAAAACACATCACGTTAACCCACAGTGTGGCGTCCTCGCCCATGTGTTTGTAATTAGAGGCTACCACTAGCTTTGTGTACGGTTTACCAGCCTTGCTTGTTCTTACCTCAACGTCCGTTGCAATTCTTCCAAGTAGTATTAATTGATGCATTTAGTTTCTTCCTTTTGTTGTATGTAGACCTACAAAAAGGACAAACGCCGCCATGCCATTGACGCTCACTCAAGTCTATATATATGCGCCTATACCCAATACGATATAATATAAAGTGAATTAGTTTATTGCACTTCCTGCACTTACGTCGCCTTATTGTGTTATTTTCCACATAGACGAATTAGCATAATTTTCCACACTTACAACATAAACAGTGTTAAGATCAGCTCCCGCCGATAGACTTCATCCTGGCTGTAACTATACCCGCACCAGAGCCGTGTGTATAAACCATTCTTATCCAAGAATAACTAACATCAAATTTAGGGATGATATAAGGGCCACCGCCCGAGGTAATGGCAACCGTAGCACCAGCAATATCAACCCAGTTTGTTATATCTGCACCCGTATCTTGCATGCCTGTGCGCTTGTCATTAGAGGCCTGAAATTTAAGCGTGCCTGCTTCTGTACCCGTTGAGGTCGCTACAGCGCTAATGGCGAACATAAAGGAAGCGTCAAATATTTTAGACCCACTAGCACCGGATGCAGTAACTAGCTCAACTATATCAAATCTCATAAATCCCCCAAAATGTTGTCTTTTATGGTGTCAGTATTATCAGTAAAAAGAAAACATAATAATCTGTTAATAGAAATGTTCGGACAAGTTTTCCCCTGTTTTAGTGCGCTTGCCCACTGCGCGTGCGTATAAATCTCCCATGGATCTATATTAAACCTATCCATTAGTTCCCCTGATAACTCTCTTAAGCTTTTAAACTGTTCAATTGTGTACTTATTTCGGCCACACAAAACTACACCTATATTATCCTCGTTTGCTCCTTCAACATGAGCGCCCATTTTTGTAATCTTGCGGCCATCATCAATTCTGCCATCTGGTTGAATAACAAAATGATAACCAATACCAGTCCAGCCCCTATCCTTGTGCCATTGGTCGATAGTCTCAACGCTAACGGGAAGGCCGTTTTTGGTATCTGTACAATGGATGGTGATTCTAGATGGGTTAAAGATCATTACTTACTGCCCCTGCAGCTGTCTATAAAATCTACAACTTTTCTAAAATCATCAGGGTTCATACAGAACCATCCATTTGCCTGCTCATAAGGCACTAGCTCATTATCTTGACCGCGATACATACCACCGCGCTCTACTTGGTGTTGATACACCTTTACACCTAGCCCTGGTGTCCTACACCCTGAAGAAAGAAGCGAGGACACAAGCATAGTAGTGATAAGGAAAAGAATATGGGAAGGTAGAAACTTACCCATTTAGAATATCCTCAATCTTACTTGTGTCCCCACTAGGTTTGCCACCCTCATCAGGCTTTGTAGCAGCGGCAAATGCTTCAGAGATTTTAACTATAGCAGCTTGGCGCTTTTCTAGCGGCGTCTTCTGTAATAGTTTAACAAACCAAGTTACTTGGTCGAAAAACTTAAATACCCCAGTTAATACAGCTAGAAATTCACCCATTAAGCTACAACCCCATCCTTTTTAAGCAAGTCTTCTACCAAGTCCAAAACTGGTAAAGACACAGCCTTAGCAAGTGCTAGGGGAGATTCTTTTGCTTCATCAACAATCTTATCAAGACCGTCGATAGCAGGTGGGAGCTGGGTGATGGCAGCAGTAATAATTAAAGGCAGGTCGGTTCCAGCTTGAAAACCATTTGCCATTGCAGCTTTAACAGCGCGTACTACGTTACATACGGCTAGTGCTAATTCGTGTGCCTCTTTACTGACTTCGCTTTCTACTTTTATTTTCATTTTTTAATTCCTCTATTCTTCTAATGCGTTCGTTGTACTCGTTTATTGTCTTGTCCTGATACTCAATACGAGTGATTACTACTGCCAGCTTATTGTTTAATTCTTGGACACTGACACTAGCCAATTTTACCTCATCCTTAACACTGTTAAAAATGAAAACAATTAAAGCAAATAGTATCGTAAATATTCCCTGCCCAGCGGCCACTATACTCATCAAGATATGCTCGCTTTTTAACCTCATGGAATACCCCTATTTCCTGCTAAGTAGTTGAATTATATAGAATATCTTATCTAAGATGGGCCTTATTCGTTCATTTAAAAACTTTTCTGGTTGTTCACCAGGAATAAGCATAAAAAAAGAAATTAACAATGTTAAGAAAAGAGGCGCGACCGTGGCGGCTATTCCGGCCAGATAAATCCATTTATCAAGTCCACAGTCGCCCACGTCCTGTTACCTCCTACCTACACCCAGTAAACTACAATAGGGTGCAAGTCCCCAAGTTCTTTGGCAATCACTTGCCTCATACCTAAATGATATTGCTTTACTACCCTTTTTTCAAACTTAGACCACGCCCATCTAATCAACTTATACTTACTGTGCTTCCCGTAGATGTATCTAATTATTATGCTTTGATGATGGCCTTTAGTTGAGCCAAAAAGAATATAGAGGAACAAATAAAGAAGTCTTAATTTATTAACTGATATTACATCAACGCATGACTGAATGTGTGCCACCGCGTCAATTCTGCGCCCCATCCATGACTGAAATGTAAACTCTAATGGAACAAGGTTATTATATAACCACTTAAACAGTAAAAAGCGTCTTTGGTTACCAAAGTTAACAATCACCCAAGCTAGATCATTTAAGCCAAGTAGCTTTGACGCAAGAGTAACAGCTACATAGTCGTCATAGGCGGTTTGTTCATATTTTTTAGTTGGTGACCTGTTTAATAGGCCGTAAAAGCTTCTATTGTGCGCGCTGCATTGAGTAACTAAGTCTTGAAACTCTTTTGCGTCCCTATCCTCTAGTTCACCACGGTTATACAGCGTTATGTAATATAGCGACGTGTACAGTAAGCCATTACCAGTACTATCTGGGCCAGGATAATTACTATTACTTACTAAGCCATCAGGTTGTTGCCACGTCCTAATAGCTGCCCTAAGCATTAGAGTAACCTCATTGGAATTGGTACCGAAGGATAACTACGCCAGAACCGCCAGCGCCTGATGTGCCAGCACCGTCACCGCGACCGCCGCCACCGCCACCGGTGTTAGCCGTGGCGTTGTTAGCCGCAGATGCGGCACCGTTTGCGCCGCCGCCAGCACTTGCCGTGCCTTGCGTGCTAGCGGAGTTGGAACCGCCGCCGCCTGAAGCGTAGAACACTGCACTACCACTAATGGAGTTGGAACAGCCCGTCCCGCCGTTGCCGCCAACTGCCGCCGCGGCGTTACCGCCAACGCTGCCACAGCCACCACCGCCACCACCGGATGAGTTGGTTACGTCTACGCCAGTACCGCCTGCGAAGCCTTGGCCAGCGATGCCGGTGCCGCCGACTTGACCACCTGAGGTACCACCACCGCCGCCACCTGAACCACCATTATTGCCAGCGTTAGCGTTAGCCCCGCCTCCGCCGCCGCCTGTTGAAGTAATAGTATCGAATACTGAGTTACCGCCATTATTCCCACTGGTTCCAGTGCTCACCCCAGCGCCTCCTGCGCCTACTGTAACGGTATAGGTACCCGTTCCATAAGTAGCTCCTGGTGTTGTGTATCTTAGTCCCCCTGCGCCGCCGCCCGCCGAGTTAGAGTTACCACCTGCGCCGCCGCCCGCTACGACTAAGCTTTCAACCATCCCACTACCGCTAGTAATCTGGAACGAACCGCTAGAGTTAAATGTATGAACCCTATAGTTACCATCTGTGGTTATCGTTCCACCTGTTGCCACTATAAAGGAGCTGGGCAATGCCTCGTCACGTACTTTAGCAATAGTTAAGCGGCTAGTGCGTGAGTTAGTATCATTTGCTCTATTTGAGCTATCATCACAAGCCCTTAAAATATCTCCAGATGATAATGCAACACCAGGATTTGGTGCGTTTACTGCTACGTTTGACGCTGCCATAGTATATGAAACTTGATTAGTAGATAGTACACTGTCAAATCCACCAGTAGTACAGTCATCATTTTTAACAACACCAAAGTTAGACGCTGCACCTGTGTTTCTATCTAATCTATTTACGGCATAAATACCGTCCTGGTTCACGGTACATGAAGTACCAAGTGTTGCACTATCTGCACAAGATATTGCGGTACCCTGCGTAGACGTAACAGTATACCTTCTAATATTTGTATTAGTAGAACCAAAGCCGTTACCAGTAGTTAATAGTGCAACGCTACTTGCTCCAGTTGTATTATAAATAACAGGAAGTTCATGCACACTAACCTTATCAACCTTTAACGTCCAAGCTGATGCACTTGTAGTAGCTACATGAAAAATTAACCTATAATCAACAGAACCTGTTGCAGCTAAAAATGCAGATTGAAACCGACCAGAGGTAGCAGATATGCTAGTAGTAAGTGGCGTTATTAATGTGGCGTTAGTAATATCATAAACATAAACCTGAACATCTGAACTTGCACCTGTTGTAAATGTGCCACCAGTCTCATAATAGAACTCTATTGTTAAGTTTTGTGGATTAGCTCCAGAATATGCCTCATCAATTGTAAAGTCGTAACTAGCACCCTCGCCCTGTCTATTTGCTGCGTCCTTAGTAAGTATAGCAGATGCCTTACCCTCTAGTGGTGAGCTAGTTGACCTTGTAAACGTAACAGTAGGCGCGCCGCCCGTACCATTTACCGGTGTTGTACCTGCCGCATCTGCATACGTTGCCCACCCCTTTGTGCTTTCCTCAAATAAACCTATTTTAACACTAGACTTAGCTGCGTAAGCTCCTTCAAGTTGGTCTATTCTTTTTAAAACCTGCGTGCTGTTACCAGCGTATGCATTAAAACAAAAAGAACTTAAGGTTAATAGTGTAGTAAATAATTTCATGTTACATATTCCTCGATTGCTCTACCCAGTCTGAAGTTGAACCATCAGAACCAAGCCACATTAAATTAATACAATCATCTTTTCCAAGTATTGCAGGACCGTTAATAGATAATCCGTTTCCTGTGTCTAATTGAACCCAATCTGTGTCATCAGTTCCACAAACACGCATTTCCTGGCCAATTACAGTGCCAGCTTCAATTTGTGGGCTTGCTGTAATATCAACACCGCCTGAACCATCGACAAACACAATCTGTCTTACAGCAGTTGTGCTCATATCAGATGCGCCGCTTGTAATACCTGTACCAGCAACGATTGCCCTACCTGTGGTCCTAGTTCCAAATAACTCAGGAGTTAATGATTGCCATGTGGTGACACCTGTACCGTCATTTACTAGTGCCTGATTAGCAGCTGTTGCCTGCGCTAGTGGAAGGGTTACAGAGTAACTACCAGTCACAACACCGGCCTGAACGGTTACAGTGTTTGTACCAGCGCCTGGATCACTTAATACTAGAGAGGTGTCAGAACGTAACGCGCCTCCTGCACTTACTTGCCCAGCAACGCCCAAGCCACCGTCAACACGAACAGCGCCGGTAGCAGGGGAAGTACTTGCTGTTGTTTCGTCAAATACAACCTGGCCTTTAGTAACGTTTGTTGTACTTCTAAAGACTAGGTTATCACTTGCGTCAACACCGCCCGTGGCAATCTGGCCACCAGATAGACCTGGCTTATATAAGTAATCAGAAAGCGAACCGCTACCCACAGCCGTCCAAGCGTAAACATCAGCAGCATCTTTTTGACAAATTTCATAAATATCAGCAACACCAGCGCCGCCTTGTATTACCCACAAAGTGCCTCTAATGGTTGCGCTACATGCTGGTTGAGCACCGGAAGTAGCTAGTTCAACACCGCCCAAGAAATAGTTACGTGCACCAACGTCGTCTTTAATGCCAAAGCACTCACCAGATACAAAGTTACAAAGGTTAGACGTTAAGTGTAACCCGCGCATTTCCCCTGTAATATCTATTGTGCCACCTTGGTTAAGAAACCCAGCAGCCGCATACATATCAGCGCTAGTAAGTGCTCCGCCAGTCGAGGCAGCAGAAACACCAGAACCAGCAAGGGCTGCGTTAATATGGTCAACCGTAACACCAGCGGTAATGTTAGTTTGTCCAACATACCCCACATAGGTATATCCGACAAGACCGCCCAATATATCAACAGGCATGTCATCGTTGAAGTTTGTGACTGTAGCAAGGTTGTTAGCTATAACAGCGCCGCCGCCCGTAACTGGGAACCCAGCGTCTACAGTAAATGTACCACCTATGCCGTTTAGTGATCCAACACCAGTAGCGCCGCCATATGTAGCAGTGTCGTATAATGATTGAACGTTTAAGCTACCGTCATTTATACTAAGCCCTACTTTTGGTACAGTAGATGTAAGGCTTGAGTTATTTACACTAATCCCTGTAACGCTTGCTACAGTTCCGGTAGCAGTTGGGTTTATTTGTGCGCCAACATAGTTAGTAACGTCATCCCCAATTGTTCCACCAAAGTTATAACCTACAACGTTTGGATTATCTCCTGTTAGGTTTGGGCTTAGACTTGAAAGAAATACACTATTTATAACACCAGAACCTTGTGGGTTGATGCTTTGTCCTGTGTAGTTACTTACTGCTGAATCCATTGTGGGCGATGCTTGGAAGTCAGTCCAGTCGTTTGCGGTTACGCCAGACGCCATATTTAATCCGCTGAAAAAACCAACGCCGCTTGTGAATGTTGCTCCAGTAGCGATATTAGGCTGCGAATTAAACGACTTAAGATAGCTTGGCATGCTAGAAGTCGCACTAAATTGTGGACCTGATGAATAACCGTTGTAACCGTTAGTCATAGCGCCATTGATATTTGGTTGGTCTACATAACCGTTATAACCAAGAAAGTTGGAAGTTATTACTGGATTAATACTAACACCATTAACGTTTGCACCAACTAGTGACGCCGCTGGAAAGTTAGACGTAAATTGAAATGCCGCTATGTTAGACGTTACAGATGAGCCTGCGTTAAAGTTAGGTGATGCGGAGAATGCAATATAGTTAGGTACAGAGGTACCAGCGTCCCATCCTGATACATCAGAAAACCCATAGTATTGTCCTGCCACGGAAGCAGAAAAGTTTGGCTGTAAATATGGCCCAAGAAAGTTATTACTAACCGCGCCGTTAATATTAGCGCCCATGTAGAGGTGGTTATAATCAACTATGGCCGCAACGTTTGGATCCATGAAAAACCCAGTTTCAGGGTATAGATCAAACCTAGCCGCATCACTAATGCGCATACGCTCTAAATTGTTGGTCCTGATAGATAAGTCTTGTAGGTCGGTAGTACCTAAAAAGTTAATAGTGTCATCAGTAGCGGTGTTGCCTGTAAGCGTCCACCCAGTTAATCCAGTTAGTATGTTAGTCCACACCGTGTCAGCAGCACCGGCCTTAAACCAAGCCTCACCCACACCTGCGTTATCTCGCACAGCAACAGAACCAACAGGGGCAGCAACACCAGCGCCAGCGCTTGGATCAACGCTAATAGTTCTATACTCTTTGTTGTCTGATAATCTTAAACCTAATTGAGGTAAGAACTTACCATATTGACCGTTCCAGATAACCGCGTCACCTGCAAACGCTGTAAGGCAGCTAATAAATAAAAGTAATGTGATAATTTTTTTCATAACCACCTTTAACTAAAGAAGTTTAATATATTGTAAGTTCCAGAAGTGCTAGCCGTTGCCGAAACAGCTCTTATAGAGATTCTATCCCCAGCTGCAAATGCCAACTGTATCTGCCCGTTTCCACCAGGCTGAATAACAGCAACTCTAGATTCTGCAGCTGCTGCACCGACACCTAGCTCCATTATCTCACCAGAAGAGTCGAATATTTCTACGACGTTTGCATCTGCAGGAAGAGCAGCAACTAATTGAACCCAAGCTGCAGCTGTAACGTTTGTTGTTCCATAATCTGTTATTACAGAGTCAACATAAGAACGCCCTGGTTCAGCACTGTTTTGTGATACTAAAATGTCACCAGCCGCATTAACGTGGCCAGGAGCTAAGTCTCCACTTGGGTCTTCAAACCCAACAAGTGTGGCGCTGGTAGGAATTATTGCACCAATTGTACCGATACTTGGGTTTGTAGATACTGACGCGGGATATCTGTAAAATTGTGGCATGGCTTAGATCTCCTTACCAGTGATGTACATGTCTAATAGTCCAGTGCTGGCAGTTGGTGTGTACACGACACGCACGTTAGGCATTGGTAACTGGTTAAGGTCGATCATTATTTGATCTGCAACACCAGCCGCTATTGGATTACCCGTTAATGGAAGAGCAATCCATGTACCAGCTACCTGAACGTTTCCAAAACCATCAGCAAGGTAATCGTCACTTACTTGAACCTCAAAGGTACCATCAGGTGTTCCAGTAAAATTAAGTTGTATTGATATGTTGTCTAGAAATTGAACAACCGTCACAGGGCTAGTAATAGTCCCAGACATATCGCCCTGTGTTATTGTTTGAGAACGTTTTAAGACGTTTTTAGTAGATGCCATATTACCCTCTTATGGATTAAGCCTCGATAAAGGCTAGGTTACTTTAGTACTAAGTTTAAGCGCTACCCTCTCTTTTGTTTGTAGCCCTAGCCTGCTGAGGAGTTAATTCCATGTTGCTAATCTCACCAAGAGACTTCATAGAGCCCTTTTGTGGTGCCAATTGATTATGCGTGTTTTGTTGTTGCCCCTTAGGCTGAAATGCAATGATTGACTGGGGCGTCATTGTTGAATCGAGACCTTGTCCCATAAATAAAGATAACGACAGTCTAGTTCTGTAAGGGATGTTTTCACCCTTAGCAATTCTGTCAGTCATGTCAGTCATCAACTTGTTAGTAATCTTGCTGTATAAAGCAGGATACATTGTGCTTACATCCTGTATGTCCTCTGGAGTAAGTGTGCCCTTCTTTATGCTTTCAACAATAAGTAGAGGCTGCTCTGCTAGATCAAGAGCGCGGTCATACCTAGCTTTAGCGGCCTTAGACGGAATAGATGGCTTATCTAATGGTGCCTTTGGTGATGTATCTGGTCTAAGACTGTTTAGGTATTGAACAGCACTACTACCAGTCATAGCAAGAGATGTTGCATGGTCAGGCAAGTAGTATCCTGTGTCACCACCAACGCCCATTAGTGACTCTGGGTTTTGATTTAGACTTTGTAGCTTCTTATCAAGCTTCTCCCTCTTCTCAGGGCTTGGCATAACACTTTGAGGTAATACCTTAACACCTGCATCAAAAACTGATTTGGTAGCTTTATTAATTAATGACTCGCCTTTAATTACAGCGTTAGCTACCTCAATCATCGCCTTAAATGCAGGAGCATTAACAGGACCAGAATTAGACATGAATTTTAACATTCCAAGTCTAGCAGCATCCTTTGACTCACTATAAGCAAGCTTTCCAACATGAGCAGCAGCCCCAGCCATTACAGTGGCCAGTCCACCGTGTCCCATGAGCGCGGCAACCATAGCGCCTATTCCGCCTGTCATACCGTCACCCATCAGTGCTTTAACGGTCTTAGCTGTACCAGATGGGTTCATGACAGGAGGCAATGCATCTTGTAACTGCTTTAATCTAGCAATCTGACCTTCTGCATCACCAAGTAAAAACTTTCTATATTCAGGAGAAGACTTCTCAAGTGTAGAGTAAAATACTTTTGGGTTTATAAGAGCGTCACCCTTAGCTTTATTAGATGCGTCTTTTAATAGAGAATCCCTAAGATACGACTTGAGAGACTCTGCAGCTTTTGGGAACGTTCCCTCGAGCATTGCACCAGCCTCTGCTTTATTTTTAGGGTTTAATCTAGATATAATTTGTTCTGGATGCATCTCCGATAGATTTTTTAAAAAACCTTTAGGACCACGGAAAGCACCCACCCTTAACTCATCATTTAATGCGCCAATCTCTCTTTTAAGAGCCCCATATGCTGGCTTAACTGATAACCACTTTTCAAGCAGAGGGCTACCCTGAGACCCCATGTGAGCCTCAGCAGCATTCTCGGCAGACTCTTCTACTAGATCTCGTACCTTCCTACCAATATGGTAAAGCTGTTTTCTATCGGCTTCCTTATTTATAATTTCTGAAACCTTACGCAAATCATCTATAGAAGAAGAGTTTTTTAATCCTTCATATAGTTTATTTATAAGCGCTTGCTCTTCGGAACCAGGAACAAGATCAAACTTTCCTTCGGCTACAATATCACCAATCTTATTACCAATATTAGCCTTTAGAGAATTATCTAATGGGATGTCTTTAAAACCCTTTTCAACTTCCTCATAAATCTTGTTTATTGGTTTTAGACGCTCTTCAATTCCAGATTTTAATTCTGTTAATACTTTTTGACCACCCTCATGTGCACTTAAAGAACTTGTAGCGGCAACATCTGCTTCTGTTTTTCCTAAAGAACTTAAAACTTTGTTGTCTATCTCTCTATGGAAATTATTTACAGCTGTTTGAACCTTATGAGCTGTTGAGGTGTTGTTTTCCATTAAAACTTGGAATTGACCTCTAGCCGTTGGGTCATTGCTTAGACCGGCTCTAACCTCAGCTGGAATGCTCATGCCAAGATCAGCTTCAATTACTCCTAGGTCTTCTGGTCCAATACCACCAAATGAGAGTGGCCCCACTCCAGACACAGCTGCCTTTTCTGCTTGCTCTTCCCCTGCTGTGGCAATTGTTTTTGCTAATGCAATTTCTGGAGCATCTCCGTTTAGTCGATCTTTTATAGATCCAAGAGATTGAGATAATTTAGACTCAGATACAGCTTTCCATAGCGGCGAAACGTAACCAATGCCGCCACCAATCCCTGCACCTATAAGCCCACTTAGTCCAACAGATGCCGCAGCAGATCCAATTGATTGATCTGGGTCTTGAGTGAACATCTTAGATATTTCATCACCAGATTGAAAGATTGAGTTTTCTACCATCGCTCTTGCTGCGCCACTTCCAACTCTAGCGGCTACAGTTTCACCTGCTATTCTTGCACCTACAGCCTCACCAGCTCTTGCTAGCGCAGCTCCTTCACCAACACCGATTAGAGATGTACCAATTAATCCAGCCATCTCACCAGCGCCGTAAGCTACTGGGTTTTCCTCGCGTCGTGCTCTGATTGCCTCAGGGTCAACACCTAGGGCAGTCTCTATGCCAGTACTAGCACCAAACGTAGCAGCGCTTGCAGCACCTTCCAAGGCAGTCTTAACCTGTTCTACACCGCTTCCATATTTTGCAGAGTTTAATAAACTAGTGAGCTGCTCTGTATTTGGTTGGGTATATCCTTGAGCAACAAGCTTTGATGCTTCTGAGTAAGGAGCAACAACAGGGTTACCATCAGGGTCATTTAATGCAACCTCGTGAGTGCCTGCCTCAAGAGCGCCTAAAGAGTCCTGTTCTGGTAGGTCTTCTGCTAGTCCGGTTTGTGCATTAATTACAACAGCCATGGATTATTTCTTTCCGTAGCGAGCGTTTGGATTAGGTCTAGGTTTAAGTAATATACTTGGAGATGCGCCGTAACTTTCAAGTACTGGGAAATGAGCCTTTTGCATGAGCTGATTAATCCCGTTTTGATACCTTTGTTGTACCTGCTCTTCTGTGTCAGTTTTTTTAGGGTTAATTTGCTCTTGAAACTTCTTAATAGAAGCGTCACTGATTCCACCCTCTACCATTCTAACCATACCTGCTACAGGAGCATTAAGCTGTGACACTGCCTGACCAAATAAGTTTTCGTTAACATCGCGCCTCTTGTTTGCAGCATTCCAAAAAGCTGAGGAAAAGTTATCTATATGGCTCTGTAATTCTTTTGCGTGTTCGGCTTCTTTATATGCAGCCGGTTGATTTTCTTTATCTACAAATCTAGCAGCGACTGAAGGGTCAACCTTACCTTGCTGTATTCCACCAAGTATAGATTGCTTCATTGCAAGTGGTGCTAGTTCTCTTTCTGTAGAGAACTTTAAAGAACCAATAGCTTGCTTGGCTCTAGCTGCTATAATTGGGTTCTGTGTTTTTAAAGCTGTAGCCTGTATTTTAGATGCGTAAAGATCTTTCATGGAAGCTCTGGTCATAACTTCTGCATCTCTTAAATTACCAAGCTGCTGATAGTACATAGATAGAAGGTTACTCTTCTTATTTAGGTTAGCCTTCTGTGCATCAATATCTCTGTTAATCTGCTGATCTATGTATTCAGAGGCCATATTCTCTTTACCAGTTAGCCCAGCTCCTATGCCACCTAGTAACAAACCTATTACCGTTCCAACTTTTGCACCATCTGACTTAGACGCCCACCAATTGTTTGGGTCTATATGGCCATCAGTAACATCCTTGCTTAGTTTTGTTATCTCGCCATTAAGTTCATCCATTTTTACTTGGCTATCAAGTCTAACGCGCTCTAGCTGTGTAGCCTCATCCTCGTACAATGCTGCCTGTGCTTGAGATTGCTTAGCTTGTCCTGCAGCCTCCTCTTGTATACCAGCTTGCTGCATTCCAATTCCAGAACGCATTCCCTCCATAATTCCAGGAGCTATAATAGGAGCTGCCATACTCTGAGGTGCCCTTTGCGCCATAATAGGTGGATTCATTGGGGCAGAGGCGGTTTCAAACTTAATTTCTTCTCCTGCTGGTGGCAGAGGCGCTTTTGGGGCTTCTGCAGCCACTGCACTACTTCCTGGCCAATGTAGTGCTGAACCAATATTATCAAAAAATCCTGGTTGCACTGGTTCTGGTATAGCACTTGGTGCCGAAGCAGGAGCACGGCCATCAGTATGTATAGCAGGGGACAGTGGGTCCATTACCTCTAAGTTCATAGGGTTCTCTGGGTCTTCTACCATTCCACCCTCGGCCATATGCATAGGCATTTCACCTAACATGCTACGCATCTTAGGATTTAACATGGCTTTAGCTACTGATATTTTATGGCCATCTGGATGCATAAGCATTGCACACTTGTCGTCTTCACTAATCTTTTTAAAATGAGATAGATTCACTTTCTTCTCTCCTTCATTCCCTGTCTAGCAAGTATAGCCGCAACAAACTGCTTGGCCTTTTCTGGTGCATCCTTACCTGTACTAATAGATCTAGGAATTATGATCTCTTTAGGAGAAGCCATAATAGGTACCTTGTCATTCTTTACCGAGTCACCAGACACAGGAGCCTGTCCTGGTATCATTCCACCAGAGTTCATTGGCATTGCTGGCTGACCCTGCATCATCATACCAATTTTAGATTGAGCGCCACCCTGAGATGGAACCATGCCACCATGAGCTGCACCCTGTGTAGCAGCCTTACCACCAGCTCCAATAATAGAACCGTATAGCTGCCCTATCTGGGACGCATTTCCTGATTTTGTTTGTTGATTTAATTGCTGCATTCCTAGATTTTGCTGGCCGTATAACTGTTGACCCTGAAGGTTACCTTGCTGCATCTGTCCATAAACATCACCGAGGCCACCTAGAGCTGCAATCTGTTGCTGTTGTCCAAGTAATTCAGATTGACCTGCAGCCTGTTGATTTGCGTTCGCAGCCACATTAGCACCCATTCTAGTCGCCAGTGCAGGATTTAAGCCCCTCTGAGATGCAATTAGACCCTGTGCACCCTGAATATTTTGACTAACGTTTTGATTGTATTGAGTCTGTGCAGGGTTAGGACCATTACCAGCTGCCATAGCTTGTAACATAGTAGCTAAGTCTTGCTGCTGTTGCATAACCTTTGATTGATTTTGTACCTGTGTTTGTAAATAACTTTGGTCATACGGATTAGACGCCTGAAAGTCACTCTGTATACCTAGGCCCTTCATTACTGATCCCATTTATAGCTCCTTTAAGAAAACACTGAACTCGCCCAATTCAGCACATCCATGTTTTAATGCTCTTTTTTTAATAATATCTAATTGAGTGTCACACTTAATCTTAGAGTAACCCTTAGATCTAGCTGCTGCCACTAAACCATCACAGATTAAATCTAGTGCTACATTTCTAATATGTTTTTCTTCGCTTGGATCTGCTGAAAAAAAATCTATCACACAATGATTTGTGTCTGTTTCAATTAAGAAACCAACAGCTATAGGATAGACCGCCTCTGCAATTAAACCAAAACAAGGTAGGTCTTCCATTGTTGGAGTAACCATATCTCTTGACTCAAACCATAAAGATATCTCTTCTAAGTCAGAGCATGTAAACTGTCTTAATTTAACCAACTGTTGCTGGCTGTGCAAGCTTGTTTGCTCCACGTTTCACTCCTGCCACAAAACTTAGGTTAACGATATCTACATAAGATTCAGAAGCTGATGCATTTATTTCCTGAATAGTTAACGATACTGAGTCACACTTCTGACGTTGCAGTCGTTCTCTATATTGTACTATTCCGCTAGATAAAGCGGCTCCAAACGAGTAAGGAACTGTTAGCGTAAGTGTTGGGTTAAAGTCATAAGCTGCATTTACTGAAAAACCATGCGTAGCATCTGCACCATTTATATAATCACCAAGAACCAACACTCTTTTTACTCTCTGAAAACCCTGAACAGAGGCAAGAGCAAGCCACGATGTTTGAAGTAGCATTGTATATTGTGTTACATCATCTAAATAACCACTGTTTTCTACATAAACATCGCCGCCAGTAGTCACGTATGTATATGCGCCCTGCCAATTTGTTGCCCCATATCCAGTATGGTTAGTAAACGTTGACCACTGGTTAAATATGTAATCATAAACAAGTGTTAATCCAGTGCTGCACAAGAATCTTATTTGAGACTTACCATCTATTAGCTTAGCAGAGGTTATGAATTGGGAATTATATTGTTCGACCTCTAGACCAAGATACATTACCTGTAGCCCACGGGACATAACATATATACCCTTACCAGATTTAAACATTATACCATTTGGCGTTGTAACTATGCTCTTGTGTGAAATACAACCAACATCAGAAGGTACAAACTGAGGAAAAGATAGTGTTGATGATTGTCCATTGTCATTAGCTCCATCACCTGACCTATAAAATATACCCTCTTCTTTAAATATAACCAACTTCTCGTCCATCTCACCTAGGCCAGTAATATTTCCAAACTTATGGTCTATTTGATCTACTAAGAACGCACTTGGTGATACACCAACAAACTGTTGAAATGATTTTGTATACCAAACAGAACTCGGCTCTTCAGCGTCGGCCATCCATAGCCTATTATTGTGAGCCAATAAGTTCATAGATGGAGGCGGCGCACTATTCTCTAATACAGAACTACCAGGGTATGTATAAGCTAATGGGTTACCATTAATTAATGTATCAGATAAATAATCAGAGAATGTAACAACCTCAGCATTAGCTGCAGATGCATCTAATAAGAACACAGGGTTAGTAACTAGAAAGTAATTACCACCAGCGCCACTACCAGCTTCCTTTGTTCTATATATCGCTACAGATACACCCTCTTTTTGCGAAAGGTATGCAGTTGTAACAGTAACATCAACAACTTCTGTTGCTAAAACGTTTATAGTATATGGAACCGATGGAGTAGATTGATGTAGGTTTCCATTAGCATCAGTCCATTGGTAAATAGCAATATAGCTATAAGTACCAGCTGTAATTGAGCTAGTACCAGCTCCTATTTGTGCCTGTATTTCTGGTACTGTATGAAAGTTTAACTCATTTACCTGCAAACCATCATATGCATGTACACAAGAACCATTTAGAATAGCCATCTCACCAACGTTAACAGCTGAATATGACTCTTGACTGTCTGTATCAAAAAAATATGACCATGAACCACATAGGCCACCTGGCTGTGGAAGTGTGCCACCTATATAAGCATCAGTTGGGTATTCTTGGGTTACTACTCCCATACCCATGATAAAACTTGTTAGGCTTAGAGACTCTAGGTTAGGAGCGTATGATATTTCACCAGTACCAGTTTTATATACACCATCTGCTGCACCTATAAATATCTGTGAGTTAGCAAACCCAGTAGCAAACCTAGAAACTACTGCAGGTATTCCTGTGTTTGTATCAGTGTCTAGCCTAACCAAAAATGCTGTAGGGAATGAGTTCTTAACTGTTAGCTGCTGATCTACTCCAGAGTCAAAACCTCTATAGGCAAATACAGAATAACTATCAGAACCTATTGTTATTGGTCTAGAAAACGGGCAAACACCTCTAGCAAATAAATCTAATGATCCTACTGTGCCAGATGTATCAACACTTACTACAGTTGTTTTATCTATTAATGTTTCTAAAGTCCCATAGTATAGATCTTGAGTGGTTACAGAGGTTGATACTGATATTAAATTGTTTACTCTATCAAAAATACTGGCCGAGTTAACGATTGTAGTAATAGTTAAAACAGGAGTCAGAGAGCTATCATAAACAGCGTACTTAATGTCTTGCCTTGTATCGTTACACCAATAAGCCCAAATGAGACCGGCTGCATCTATAGAAATGTGAAACGGAGAAGAAGCTCCAGCATCTGCAATTGTAGCAGAAGAGGTAACAGCTCCAGATGTATTTAATAAGCTAACAGTTATTCCTGCTGCTGTTGAATACATTATTGCAGCTCCTGTAGCTGTGTTTGCTACATCAAAAGAATAACCATTGTATGATGTAGATATTGTTGTTTCATTAGAAAACGTGACAACACCAGAGCCACCAAACTGCACAACTCTACTTACAATAGCTGTTAGGTCTGCATTTGTATAAATTATGGCAAGGGCTGTTGTACTTAGTCTTACACACTTTACTACTGTGTAATTTATTACAGTTTTTGTAGATAGTAGCTGTGACCCTGTGCTTGTATCCGTACCACCTACACTTATTACTGCTCCTGTATTTAGATCTACAACACTTCCATAAGTCTTAGACAGTACTTGAGGCAAGAAATAAGCTGGAGTAGTTAAAGCCTGTAAACTTGTTGACCAACCATAAAGGGCATATTGACCCATAACAGCGCAGTCAGTAGCTCCGCTAGATGGGTTTGCCTGATCTATAACAGATCTAGATAAATCAACAGATGTATATTCACCTCTGGCCATCCATGCGTCTTCTGTGGGCGACCATGACAATAACTTCCCACCATCAGATACTAGGAGCTCATCGTTTAAGCTATGGCATAATCTAGGGCTAGATAACGTACCAACAGATGCAATAGTTTCAGACAACTTAGCGTACCCGTTGCGCTTAGATAGTCTTTTAGACTTAGTAAAAACAGCATTTTCTAATCTTAAAAGCTTTCCAGGAATTACAAGCTTAGGGTCCGTTTTGGTATCTACACCTGATCCAAGATCTACTGGGAGTACTTGATCTTGCAGAGGAGCCATATTATGCCACCCAAAGGCTAATGGTGCAGTCAGAGCTACACCTTAAGTTTATAAAAATACTGTCACTAGATGCATTATTTAATGTAGAAGTATCGGGGGACCATACAACAGAATTAGCGTTTAAATTTCCTACTAGGAATAGCTTTGGTAGCCTTCCTAGTCCATGCCTTATTAGGTTATCTTGACCTGATATTAAAGAAGTAGAAACAACCGCACCACCAACCATTGGAATAGACTGTAACGGTGTTAATGCTTTATCTACATTATCCTGTATAAGCTGTATTTCTTGGTCTGTAGTTTGGATTCTACTTAACATCAGTATCCACCCATCGGAGTGTTTCCAGTTCCAAAGTCGCCACCCCAACGCTCTAATTGAGACCTAACATTAGAAATAGTATCTGGCTGCCCAGCATCTCTATTCATTGCAGTCTCTTCTATCCGTTTAATCAATGCAGCCTTCTGCATAGCAAGCACTGTTACATCAGTCTCTTCTTTTTGCGCACACTTAATAGCAGCATCTGTAATGATGTACTCAGTCCATCCTGATACACCATCAGCAACATCTGCAAGAGCAGTAAGAGTCTGCATTCTAGGGATGTACCACATGCGTATATACTGACCAGCAGATGGAGTAGGTATTAGCATTAGGTTATTACCAACAACTCTATACCTAAGATTAAAAACTCCTAAGTAAGTACTTGTTAGCTGTGGATATAGATATCTATTCCTACCAATAAAATCGAACTTCTTAAGGGTTACAAAAGCGTTTCCAGAATTGTTTAGTCCTAGATCAACACCTAAAACCTTATAGAACTCTTTAGCTGCGCTATATAATACTCCATCAGGTAACGGGTATAGGTTTGTTGTACCATCTGTGGGTATAATTAATGGGTCAGCTACATAATAGTCTTCATATGTAGTGACTAATAAGTCATACAACTCGAAGTAAGATTGATTTATGTAGCTGATTAATTCTGGGTCAGTAACAAAGTAATCTGTATTTGTAAGTGATGGTGTGTAACCAACGGGGAACATGTCAGCTCGTTGACGTGTTGCACTCATTAACTGCGACAAAGTCATAGAAGTTGCCATGATATACCCCTAAAGAAGTATGGCGGGGTTTGAATTCCCCCGCCACAATTAATTACTCGCCGCGACTCTTTACAGAAGAGTTACGGAACATCATCTCAATATCTAATACAGTACCGTTAGCGGGGTCCGCTACTGCTCCAGAGTCGTCAACCATCTGCATGATCATGTAAGGGACTGATTTCTCAGTAACCATTACTTGTGGGTTGCCAACTACTTCAGCAACCATAGATCCTGCTACGCCAATGGCTGTTGCAGTACCGGTGCCAGCACCACCGATTGCAGTGGCCACAAAGCCTTGTCCTACAGCTGCTACAACACCGGCAGGCAATCCTACAGCTGCCCAGTCAGTATCACCAACCACAGTGATTCTGTAAGAGGTACCAACTACAAAAGAACCATCTGCCACAGCGGCACCAGTTGTTGGTGCAATAGCCATAACATCTAAACTTAAAAACCTGTTGTAAGGCTCTTCTAAAAGTATTTGGTAAGTACCTGCACTCAATCTAGAGATAGACACAAATCCACCGCCAGTAAGACCAGTAGGAGCACCAGCTGCACCAATATTTACAGAACCTTTTAAAATTACAGGAGCATGTACCTTCGAAAACATAAACTGCTGATAATAACCATTACCCATTTTATTCTCTTTTCTTTTGAGCCCAGCAAAACGCTGGATTTGTTTAATAAGAATTGAGGGTGAATAGATTTTTTAAGCCTATCCACCCTCAAACTTTAATTAGCTAGAAAGCTGTACTACGCAATTCCAGCCTGGGGCGTTGCAGATCAAGTTCCCATACATACCAATTCTGATTTCTAATGCATCAGCGTTACCTACGCGGATACCTTCGAGACCTTCAAGGCCGTATGTAAGAACGTGTGGGGCTTTGCCCAAAGAGCGAAGCTTCCATGTGTCCATCTGTAGCAAGTATGCAGTTTGTGCGGGACAGTTTCTGTCAGGCACAACTGTGATAGGTCCGTAAGGAGCATGGATTCTGATACCTGCAAAAGCAATATCAGCTTCCTCATGCTTCACGTCTACATACTGCACTTTGGAGCCTAAGCTCTTTTCAAGTGCTGCGTAGCTTGTGAAGTTCATGAAGCACATGTCTGGCTTACCACCTTCGCGGGCTACGAGGCTTGAACCATCTATGAGTGCTTCTTCAATGGACTCGCTAGAGCCATCAAAGCGAACACCGGCTAGACGGGTCACGTCTGTAGAGCGGTTAATACCCCAGAATGAATCAGTACCACCTGGAGCTACTGTAGGAATCCAAGCGCCTAGGCCTGAAATCTTTAAGTACGATGTGGTTGCAGTCAATGTACCGAAAGCAACGTCGCCTTGTACGCCTAGGTACAAGAATGCAGCAGTGCCCCAGTTTACAGGGGTACCAGCAGCACCACCGGCAGTAGCGGATACGGTTACAGTACCAGCACTACGGTTTACAGCGATTACATAACCAAGTGCACCACCGGTTACGTTAGTAAATACGTTACCAGCTACAGAGTAGTTAACTAAAGTCATGCCAACTTCGAAGTTAACAACAGTCTGTGGGCTAGCTAGCACGATTACACCAGTTGTGATCGATGCAATAATACCACGTGAGCCAGAGCCGTCGCTGAATAGGTCTAGAGCCATATCGTTAGAAATGTTTCTAAAGCCAGTATCCATGTTTAGCTTAGCTTCATCAACAAATGCGCCAGCATCGTCCTTGGTCGCTTCTAATAGTTCGTTAGTGATCGTTACCAATTGGTAGTTAGATACACGGTAAACGAAAAAAGAAGCTAAGGCTGGAGCTGTTTGGTTGTTCTGTGCATTTGTGAATGTAGCAGAACGGCCTTGAGGAGTTCCATAAATCAAAGGAACTGGAATATACTTACCGGAAAACCCACCTGGTGCTTCATTCTTAGGAACTAAAGCTAGGAAAGGGTTGTTCTTATATACTAGATCTTTCATGTAATCATCAGAACCAGTATACAACTCCTTTAGAGCTGCAACTTGGTTACTGGCTGTTGCGAATGTTGCCATTTTTATATCCTTTTAGAGTATCTCAGGCCAGAGCCGCACTTAAGGGGTGGCACCAAGGTTCTATGTTATGATTGAAGTTTGCCTTGAAATGCTAAAATAGCTCGTTCACGTCGTTCTCTAGCAGTGAGCGGCCTCGCAGCCGTTTCCTGTCCCATGCGATTCGTGAGAGTATTTGCAGTAATCTCCTGAGCGGGATTCACGTTCTTCATTGCAGTCTCATTTAGAGGAGCTGCTGGCGCAAGCTTAGCTTGGATCTTCTTTAGTTGAGTTAATCTCATAGCTTCTTCAACTAGATACTCTTCAACTTCTTTTGCTGCTTCTTCATTAGTCATAAGGCGCCCATCTTGTTTGTATGTTGCCTCAATAAGGTCAACTACATCCTGATGTTTTCCCCATGCCTTAATGGTCTCATACTCTTCATTTGTATCAACTAAATTCTTAACATCGTTAGATATCTGCGTAAGAGCGTCTTGGTAAGCTTGTGTTTGTGCTTCCTCTTGCTTCTTAGCTGCATCCTCTTGAGCCTTTTTAAGCGCCTGTATTTCGCGCTGCACTAATGTTAGTTGTTGGTCTTGTGGATCTGGCTGGTTCATCATAAGAGCCGCTACCTGATCTGCTGTTAGTCCAGACTCTAGCATTACACTATATGGGTCTTGCTTAAGACGCTCACGCCATTCATTAGCCCTTTGTACTTCTGTATCTTTACCTTGACGCTCCTCTTGCCATGCCTTGCGCTCCATCTCTAATTGCTTCTTAGCTAACCGAATTGCCTTAGTCTCACGGGCTAGAGCTGCAAACTTAGGCGCTAACATATCTGGCTTTTCTTGTGTTACCGCTGGTTGTTCTGTCTCAGTTACTTCATTAGCTGGAATACTATCTTGTTGTGCTGCGCTTTGTTGAGGCATTACAGACATTTAAAAGGCTCCTTATTAAACAGTTGGAACGTTAGGAATCATATCGTTTGTTGGTGCAGCAGCAGGATTAGCTTGCGGAACTCCAGCCGCTCCCATCATCTCAGGGCTTGGGGCCATAGCAGCCATTGCCGCTTTCTTTAATGCCTGTACCTGTGATGCAAAATCTCTTAACTGCTGCGCTTTAGACTCAGGTAACTTAGCTGGTTCATATAGATTATAATATTGAGTTACTAACTCTTCAGCCCTTGCTAAATCCATAAAAGGATCTGGGGGAGAATATTTCCCATCCTCAATTATATCATCTAATATCTTTAAGATTCTTTCTTCAGCTGCAAAGGCAAGCTTATTAACCTGCTCAAGGTCTGGGTAGTCTAACAACCTACGACCCTCTTGAGGCGTAATTAACCCAGCTTGCATATCCTCAATTACTGCTTGCTTACGACCAGCAGGATCACGAGGTAGCGATGAAGTATCAAAGCATTGTATGACGTATGTGTCAGATAGTAAGTCGGCATTAGGTAGGTCAATCTCTCTAGTGCCATCTTTATTTGGATAGATAGTGGTGTACTTGCCGTCACGTTTACAAATATCTTTTGCCTTATCAATTACTAGATAGGCTAGATCTATATAGAAGTCGTCATAACGCTTAGCCAAAGCTGCAAACCTATCAGTCTGTAAGTCATCATACTCACGGATAGCTCTGCCAGAATCTAAGCCCATTGGCTTTTGTGAGGCAGCAGATAAAGCAGACACTCCTGATTGCTGGTAGGCATACTGTATTAATCGCTCTAATTGTGCGTATAACTCTTGAGGAACACATGGGGCCACTTCATATTGGGGCTTAGTTCCTCGGTAAGTAACAATTGAACCCACAGCGTTATTTAACTGAGCCTTAACAACCTTAGAGCCATCCTCTACAAATACTCTTGGTACGCCAACAAGGTTAATAGAAGAAGAGATAGTCATTAAAAGCTTATTAATCTCTAGTTGTGTACCCATTAATTGCTCTGTTAGTCCTTGACCCCAAAAACCTAACAGCCTTGGACTATAATTTAAGAAAGCAAACGGGAATGTATCCTTTTCATATGGTTCATCAAACAGTAATCCCTCGGTACAAGCGATAGCATGCAAACCATCCTTACTAGTTGATGATGATCGTAGTCTCCAACCCTCAATTACCATTACTTGGTCAGATACAGTCTTTTGAGAGTCGCCTGCATTATCTGGGTAGGCTTGTTCAGCCTTAGCAATCTTAGATGCTGCCTTTGGGAACATCTCCATTAATACTTCACGATCTATAAGTTTAACCTCATACATCTGGCGTGGATCGCCATACAAAGCGTCGTTTGGATCGACTAATATCTCTGTAAATAACTTACGCTCAAGAGCAACCTTTTTATCTATTTCTAATACCTTAAGTACACCAGAGCCAAGAACTGTTGCGTCACGTAAGGCGGTAACCCCTTTAGGGTATGCATCACAGCTATAAAAAGCCCCAGCTATGAAATTGTTCATTTGCTTAGCAAACTTCCTATTTTTAGAGTCGCCATTATCAGTTAAGAATACAGGCCTAGGTCTAGACTGGGTAAGCCTTGATACAAGAGTGTCTACACAAGAGGTAACAACAGACATAGTTGGCCTATCACTTGGCAGGTTCTGGTTAGTAGACATTCTATTAATACTTGCACCAGGAAAGCCCATAAGAGGCATATTTCCATACATCCTAGCGTATATACTAGCTTGCCTATACCGATACTGTTGCTGTTCTTTTAATAAGCTTGCAGTACCTAATAACTCCATAGATAGATCTGCTTTAGTTTGAGCCTTCCACCATGCTCCTTGCCTTGTAGCTGTTGAGGTATCTTTAGTGCGTACAACAACAGTGTTGCTATCTTTCTTAGGAGTTATCTTATGCGCCATTAGTGTGAGTCCTCAAGTATGCCAGGTGCTGACCAGAAAAGTAGTTCTTCTTCGGTATATTGGTTTTCATCAGGCAAGTCAGTAGCTGTAGTCTCTACAGGTTCCTTAGTATGTTCCACGTGGAACAATGCCGACTTAGACAATTGAATTTCAATTTCACGAACTTTAAGAACTAAAACGCCCTCTTTTTGCATGAACTTAACCAGTTTTCGTAGTTTCTTTAAATCTGTATCCATTAATGCAGTACAAGGATTAAGTTTAGTCCCTATTTCTACCCACGATACTAGCAATTAAGGCCCTACGATCTAGTATAGGGTCTTCTTCTGGTTGTTCTGTCACCAGGTCCATATCATCCTCTGTTAGTTCGTCTATTGGCTCTTCTTTAGCTTTAGACCTACGCGCCATAATCTTACTAACTAGGTCAGTGGTATCTGGATGCTCTGATTTTGTTATGCTGGTTGATGTTGGAGAGCCTGCTGCTTTCCTAGCTGCATAGGCCATAGATAGAGAGCTACTCATTCTTCCATGTCCTCATATCCCTCTTCATACTCATACATCTCACAGATCTCATGTGCGGCTTTCATAGCCCTTGCGATATCCATGATGGATCTATCGTCTATAGCCCTTAATAAGTCCTCAGCTGCTTGCATTAAGCCTGGGTCCATATCTGACTCTGGAGCTTCAACCTCAATATTAACCTCTAGATCTCTTTTACCGCGGCGTTCCATAATCACAGATGCCACTTTTTTCTTATCAAACATTGGAAGCATAGTAATTCCCCTTACTTTAGTATTGGGATTCAGTCTCTAAGGATGAAAAGTACTCTTCTGCAGCTTGCTCCATCTCATTTGTTTCATTATGGGCCCACTTCTTAGTGCCCCATTTAGGCTTATCCTCTTGCTTCTGGTACGTAAATGCAGGTGACTCCTTAAACGCATATAGCACCGCGTCTATAATGTCTGAGTGGAACCCTGACTTAAGTACTATCTTATCTGGTGTGGTCTTTTCATGGTCTACCTGAACCTGGAATGAGTCTTGAACAAACCTAGAGCCTTCTCTAGCTTTAAAATTACCTAGTCTTAGCTCTTCATTTAAGAATGCGGCGTTCTCCATCTTACGTGCCTTATCTGCTGGGTGGATAGGTATGTGCTTTCTGCGCCTTAGCTCTTCAGCAATCTTTTTACCTAGTCCACCTTCATCCATAACCATTTTAGCAATATCGTACTTATCCATCATTCTAGTGATTTGCTTAGTAAGCGTGGTTATGTCTTGTCCCTCTGTAATAACTTCCTCAACTAGATAGGTTTTCCTTGTAGACTCTGACCATGCAATGACAGCTAGGGCATCGGCATCATTAAAGCCTATATCTACGCCTAGGATATACACCCAGTTATGAGCTGGTAACTCATTATAATGGTTCTTTTCTTTATACCATCTAATCCATAGGGATTCTAGGTCAAGTACCCATCTACCCATGTACTCGCGTAGGAATGTTGGGTTTGTATCATCCCATTGTTTCTTCTTCTTAAGTTTATCTACAAACTGTTGAGCATTAGGAAGGTAGGGGTTTTGGTATAGGCTCCATCTATGAATAGAGTATTCTCCTATGCCCTTATGTGTAATATCGTAGAATAGACCTCTGGGTATGGGGCCAGGCGTGCCAGTTAAAGCAATCCAAGAGTTATCATAGTCTGCGATACCTGGAGTTAGAATATCATCAATAAGGTTAGTTATGTGTGGACCGAACTCTTGCGCCTCATCTATAGCAACAGCTGGTGACTTAGTTCCTCTTAATCTCCTAATGAAGTTTTTCATGTCAGCGCCATATAAACGTAACTTAGACCCGTTTGTTAGGGTCATAGTTAGGTTAGACTCTGTTAGTGTTGCTCCGAGATTAAATCTATCGTTCATGTCTTGAAGTACTGGCCACATAATGTCTTTTGCTGAGTCACGAGTAAGAGCAATGTACCTACTCATAGAGCCAGGATATTCGAGCATAGTTCTGTGGTATCTAAGGGCTAGTCCACTGCTCTTTCCTGCGCGTCTTGTGCATAGAGCTGCTAGGAATTGTGATCTATCTTGTACAAACTTGTCTTGTTCTGGAAACGAGGTGTCTCTAACTGTGTTTGGGTCAAACGTCCGGCGGACCTTCAACACTTCCTCTTCTATCAGCTTCTGTGCCTGTGGTGATAGCTCGCTCATCAGCTAACCTCTTCCTAAGTGTGACAATCATTGCACGCTCTTCTTCTGACACTTCAAACTCTGACTTATCCTCTGGTAACCTTCCAAAGGGAATCTCTAGGAGCTTTCTAAATTTATCTACATCACCATCTAGAGTAGTTCTTTCAATGCACTGCCACAGCATTCTCTCAACAATAGTTAGATCTGTTTTCCTGGCTCTAGCCGCTGCCATATCCTCTGGCATACCAAGACAAGTTAAAATTAGTTCCTTAACCGCATTTCTATTCTTATCAATAGCCCGTTGTATCTCTGGATGTATAACAGGTGGACGACCCTTTGGATTCCTCCCAGGCTCACCCTTCTTAGCCCTACCTGTATGCTTGTGCTTCTTTATATCTGCCATTGATAGTACTTGATAAAATCAATACACTTATATTAAACTAATGTAGTCTGTTTTGCAGTGCTTCCATGTAGCTGCATGGCGTGTGGTCTGCCTTTGGTGTCTGTGTATAGGATGCGTATAAAGGTGCCAGTTGGGTCCCAGCCCATTTGATGCAGGGTAGGTAGTCTAACCTTAGATATTGTTGTCTCGGTCTTGCCAGCGATCATTACAGCAGAGTGAAACATGACCTGGTCGATCAATACAAAATCATCTGGTAGTTTTAGCTGTTCTGATACATCTTTAAGTTTAGCTTTCACTGCTCTCATTGTAATTCTCCTTTGGCTGAGTCAGCCTTTTGAAACTCTACTAGTTGTAGATTAAGTTTTGATACTTCTTCATAAAGAGCAATACACTCTTGATCGATACAGGCGCGTTGATACTGCTTTGTTCCTATCTCAGATAGTACCTGTATGGCCTTTTGTTTAACTTGGTCTCTGGTTAGTGTTTCGCTCATATATCCTCTAAATCATAAAAGGGTCATACTTCCATGCTTTAGGCATGATAGATCTACCCTTGTTTGTTTGGTGTGTGACTATTTTTACATCATCAGGAACTAAGGCTTTAGCTATACCAAACTTGCGCCAAGTAGGTTTTACATATACCCAGTGTAATATGCCTGGTTCGCTAACAGAATAGCCTAGTATTACATCCGTATCTTGCTTTAGTGCAGCAACGGTTATCTTTACCTCTGGCTTAGTTATTATTGCCTTTATAACCTCAGAGAACCTTCTATGAAAGGTGCCGCTAGACTGAGCATCTGGACCCTTCCAAGTATTACCAAAGTACATGCCCTGTATCCAGGTGCTATACAAAAAACCCTGGTCCTCTGATGCTTTATACGGTCTTAGGATAACATGGGTTTTAGCGCCGCCTATCATTTTAAAAACCTCTTGCGAAAACTCTGAATAACCTGGTTCACCCTAGCGGTTGATCTCTTTACTTGCTTTCCTATAGTCGGTTGGTCTACGCCCTGGCTATGTAGCCGCCATATTTTAGCATTTAAAAAAGACTCACCTTTAAGTGATAGGGCCGAAGCCGCATCATAGTAAGCTATAGTTTCCTCAAACTCCTGCTGTCCATATCTACTTACAAAATAGCATGAATGATATTGCTCAAGTACTGTTGTTGGAAAACCAGCACTGGCCTTTTCTATATCCTTAAACCCATCGTTCTTAAGTTTTCTGTACCACTCATCTCTTAACTTCAAGAACTCTTTATTCCTGTATTGCTTCATTAGTTGAAGCCCCTGGTGCAAGTTCCTTTTGCTTTTCCTCTTCTCGAATCTTTTGAATAGCATCGTAAGCCGTCTGGTTTGCCATGGCCTTACGTACTGCCTTTACAAAAAAATACGGAGCCTTCCTGTCTGTCTGGGGGGATAGGTTCATGACCATACTTGCTATAGCGTGATGATAGCTGGGCATGTCGGGCAGCCCGTGCGTGGATAGAATCCTAGAACAGAATGCACTGAATGCTGTGGCTCCCGTAGGAAGTTTAACAGGGAATAGATCTAGTAACTTTCGCGCTGTTTTTGATACAAAACCGATCATTTTATTCATAAACACCGTTCTTTTATTAACAATGTTATGATTTTTTAAGTTTTGCAACCTTATTTTTAATCCAATGCCACATGCTGTGTTTGACTGGATTGTATTGTGTGTAGGGGACGATACTAGGCATTAAGGTATAGTCATCAATAGAGTAAGGATGCATAACGCTGGTATATTTGTTGTACGGTAGCCTAGCTCCATAGATACTATCCGTTGAAAGATGCACCCGAAAGGATTTAATAAGCGCTTCAGCTTGTTCTATGGGTAGCATTATAGAATCTTTAGATATGTAAATATTATCCTTTGGGAATATCTCTTCTAAAGTAAACGGTCCGCCCTTACCGTACATAGTACAAAAGTCGCCAATATCCCGCACAGCTTTATCTGAATAAAGTTTTATCTCAAAATCAGAACCAGAGAATTCTTTATTTAAAAAATCTCCGAATTTATCCCAATTCTGCCCCTCACGAATATGTAGGGTGTATTTATTACTCATTTATTCAGCTCCTCAATCAGCTCATCTGCTCGTTCTACTGCCTCTTTACTGGCATATGTATAGTCACAAATCATTCTACCTTTATTGTGGTCTCTGCTGGCATATCCCTGCATGACCATAGCAGCTATAAACTCCCTCTTCGTTAACGTGCCCATCACTATATCGTGTGGGTTAGTCTTTGTTGATACACTGCCAGCACAATCACGGCACGGAGAAGAAACCACGTGCGCATCTAGGTCTTCTGATTTAGAAAACGTTTCTCTACAATATTCACAACTGTAAAACATCATACCTTCATGCATACTCTACTCCTTTTAATCCTTAATCCGTAGTGAGCCAATCCACCTAATTAAACCAAGCTAGTTATTTTTTAATCTGGCCCTCGAGCTTTAAGATTAGTTGATTAAACTTTTTATCTATTTTTTTACTGATATTAAATAAGTGTGTCTCGTTTGGACCTAATGAAGATTCAAACGGTAAATCTAATAATTCATTAAATAAATCATAAATAGTTTTAATCTCTTTCAATACCACTGACTCTATTTTAAATTGCTTCATTGCTTCTCCCACTTGGAATAAATGTTCCAACCATCATCAGGAAATGAAATCCCATTTTTTTCTTCATAAGCCTGTTGAGCCATGAACTTACTAGCCTCGTCAGCAACTTGATTCATCTCATGCGTTTCTCTTCTTATCCAAGACACAGTCAGTGACTTATTACGAACCAGCTCATAACACTTCTCAATTACGTCAAGATTCTTCTTTCCAACTGTCTTTCCATTTTTAAGCCAACCAACGTACCACTTCATCACACAGTCAACTGCATAACTACTATCCGAATAAACAAAACCACCTTTAGGGGAATGCTGACAAGCCATAAGCACTGCCATCAACTCCATTCGATTGTTGGTAGTGTCATGTTCATATCCAGATGCAATGACTTCACCATTCTCGTCTACTACTGCCCATCCACCATTACCTGGGTTTGGGTAGCATGCTCCATCTGTCCAGTATCTCATCGTTAACCTCTCAATCTATCAACATGTGTATAACTTGAATGCGAATACAGAGCTTCGAGGAGTTCGGCTTTAGAAGGCATAGCAAGTCCAACGTAGATTATTTCTAATCCATTCGACTGCCTGCCTTCTAGAATGTCGGTACTTAGGTTTAGCCCCTGAGTGTCCCGGCCCCTTCGGCATTCCGCATCGGATAACAGTCCTAGCGGTTGGTGGAATTCATTTAGTATGAGACTGTATCTCTCCCCGGTTACAGCGCAGTATCCACAGCCTTTCGGCTCAAGTCCCTGCTCTTGTGGCTTTTGAACTCACCCTAGCCACCACTATCTCGTTTGTGTTCGGTTGTTGGTCTATCTCCCCACCACACACGCCCTTAAGTTAAAGCCAAGGGTATGCTCTCGTAAGCAAGCTTACTTATATTTGTTAATTGCTAAGATTAAGAAAGTGGTTGTCGAAACAGTGTTGCCAGTGTTACGCTCAGCTCACTTTCTATTCTTTGCAGAAACGAATGTATAACCCTCAGCCTAGTTTGTAAACCAAATAAAGCTGGGGGTTTTTTATTCCCTCTAATCTTAACAATGTTAATTAATGTGTTTAATGCGCAAATGAGCTAACAATGACCAAAGCCCGTGCACATCCTCATGTTCGTCATTTCTAAAAGATTCAACAAAGTCTAAAGCAGCATCTTTAGACTTAAATAGTTCGAAACAATTTACTGTGTCATTATTATAGTCTTGAATATAAACTTCCGCTGTACCTGTTTTTTTATTTACCCTTAGATGCACAGTCGAGCCGTTTACATAGCAATTAAAAATATTGGGGATGTAATCATATTCTTTAGTCATAAATACCTCTATATAACCATACTATAGTATACTTGATTATATTTGTAAACTAATTATTTATAATAAATTGTTATGGCATATATCATTAACAATGTTAAGTGGTCCTAGGTGCAGGAATCGAACCTGTATCCACCTGATCATGAGCCAGGCACTCTACCATTGAGCTACCCTAGGCATTACGCACTTATCACATGGCTACAATTAGGGCATATAACTTGGCTAACCTTCGGGTTTAATGTTTCCTTAAGCTTAATATTGCTATGACTGCCCATATATACGTGCAGCTTGCCAGGGCCGTTTGTCTTCCATAACATACGTTTAATACGCCACGTTGCTGTTTCAAAGCCCTTAGCCTCAAAGTACTCAACTTCTTTAGTGGCCGTATTCACAGCACTAAAGTCTGGCTTATAAATAACCTTGCCAGGTAGCCTTACCTGAACCTGACACTTTAAGTCCTTGTACTCACCAGCACGCACAAGTAATTTTAAAAAGTGATATAGTGCTGCTTCTAGCTTCGATGCAAAGGAATAGCCGTCTAGGTCGACCTTAACGCTCTTATATTTATTAAATGCCATGCTGTCATAGCATCACGTTATTTTAGCTTTGTAACTGGAGTACCTGCGCCAAACCTGATATGTGTGCCGACCTCAATAGTAGCCCCTGGTATTGTCTCACCAGCTTGTAAGTCCCGTTTAAGGGCATCCTTATTTAATTCCCTCACCACTACTTGCCTAAAATACTTCTCAGGTATCTCACCCTCGTTAGATATTTTAAGGCTAGGTGGATTTTCACGAACGGTCACCCTAACCCCATCGCTATCCACTGAATTTATATCAAGTAATGTTAGTTGATACTTTAAGTAGTCTTTTATACTCTTAGCAGCATTAGCTAATGACTTCGATCTAGCTACGTACTGACTAGCGCGTTCTTTTTCCATTGCAGATAAGGCCTCTAGGCGGTCGATAGCTTCCTTTACGTATGGTAGCCTAGCTGACACATGCTTTATGCCGCCCGCTTGCGCATCGGTTAATCCTAGCAAGTCTAACTCGGTACTACCGACCTCAACACCTAGCTCTATGTTATGCTCAATCATCTGGCATACTTTTAACATATCAATTCTGTCAGTCATCTTTACTATACCTCATCATGCCTTCCCTGCGGTCCTCTTCTAGTTCTTTCGTTAATACATACTCAAGAGTGTTTATAATATCCTTTGGTACCTTATTAGTGCTGGGCGTGTCGTGCTCACCTGGTTCAAAGTAATGATCAATCGCGTACTCTAGGTAACCATCCCCATCGATAAGCGCATTTTTAACGTGAAAGTAATAACCATTAATCTCTAACTCGATCATAAAGCCCTCGTAGGTATCTTATCGCCAATATCAATTGCCTGTATGCTAGTCCAAACAAACGACTGTAAATGTGTACTAAATGTATTGTACTCAGGGTGTGACACGAGAGCGTAAACACCATCAACGCCAAATACATCAAACAAACTATGAGCATGGCCCTCTAAAGAAGCAGCAAACACAGTAGACCATATCTCGTCTTCGCTCATTTTATATAGCTTTTTAATATCGTAACTTAACATGCGCGCATTATACTATACTATTATAATATAGTAAACATGTATTATTTAATACCCTACTTTATAAAACTCAATGTGTTTTAGCTGATTACGGTCGTAGCAATTTACGCATAAAAACCGCACCCTACATGCTGGTGTAAATGTTTTATCACATTTTAAACATTTCTTAACTTTTGTACTTAGCTCTAAACACTCGGGACATTCCTTAATTCTGTTACCGTCACTATCTGTGTGTACTTCAAGCTTATCTAAAGTACGCTTACAAAGCCTTGGTGTTTTCCCAAGCGGCTTACCCCAGTCCCGCTTACCACCCCGCTTCTTCATCTTATTCCTTATCTTTACTTATTAAGTTACAGATACAAAGCGTACACATAGGGCCATACACTTGATAAATATTACCCTCTGTATTTGTATCATCACCACACTCTACGCAATCAAACGCTATACTTTGTTCTACACTCATTTTTTACCCTTATTTTTATACTCTTCTTTTAGCCGCTCAGTCTCTTTTTGTAGCACAGCACTTATATAAGACTCATGCACGCCAAAAACCTCGGCTACTTCCCTATTTGTAAAACCATATTTAGTGATTAGTACAAAGTATGCCTTAGTTAACTTATCTTTAAACCTTATTTGCTCAAGTGGGCTAGGCTCATTTTCTTGAGTAGCGGGCGTTGCTAGGTCAATAAAGCCGTCATCAGTTTGCGCTTCTGTGCCTGATATTCTGTCACGGCTATAATTATGAGCTAGTTTGTTTTGCTGCTCTATGCTGCCTAGTTCAGCGTATTCTGTGCGGCCCTTTACTTCCCGTAAGTAATCTATAAACAAGTAACGCATGTTATATGTATACTTACCCATTAAAGCCTTCTCACAAGCCCACTGTGCGAAGTCGTCGGCGTCTTCTCCATAGCCCTTCTTTTTACAATGATTGTAGGCCTTGTCCCTTAGCTCCAAAACCTTGTCGGCATATATTGTGGGAGTATTTTCTTTTGGTAGGCGCTTTTTTGTTATAGGTTTAATGCCAGCTAGCCGCATGTTACTATGCAGCGTGTTTTTATTAATACCTAGCTTTTCGGCTATCATCTTAGTTGTGTAGTGTTGAGCCAGCTCTTCGATCTGTTTTATTAGCTCTCTACAGTTTTAAAACGCTTGCGACTAAATTTAATACCGTACTTATGACAGTACCAAGATACCGTGTTGATATTTACCTTTAGTAACCTAGCTATCTCAGACTTGTTATAATCCGGTGCTAGTTCTTCAATCTTTTTTCTTAATTTATCGTTCATTGCCGCTGGGCATATACTGTGTGCATAGCGTCCCGTCGTCGTACTTTAGGCATTCTTTTCGAGCGCTAGGGTTAGCGTATTTATATTGTTCATTATCTGCCCTGGGCGGCGTAGTACATGCGGATAAAAGAAGGGTTGAAAGGAGTAGGTATTTCATAAATTTTAAGTTGTCACATTGAGCGGCTAATGATCAAGGTTTAAAACTATGTTACACTACGGCGATTGCTTAGACGTATTAAAAACCCTGCCTGACAACTCGGTCGATAGCCTAGTCACCGACCCTCCGGCGGGTATTAGT
>NZ_JADJTF010000005.1 GCF_016711335.1 Thiofilum sp. | reverse complement strand
GGTTTGTACGAGTCATTTTACCCTAACAGAACTCTTGATTAAGCCCTACTGAGATGGGTTTGATGAACCCATAGAGGATTACCAGATCCTTTGATTCAGTCGGAGAAAATCACCTCTTAGGATTGACGCAAGCGACCTTTGTAAATGCTGCCCAGCTTGAGAGGCTCACAAGGATTGAGAACCCCCGATGCGTTGCATATAGCGACCGCACTAGAAACCAGTAGTGTGATTTTTTCATTACCAATGACCAGAGAATCCGCAGTGTCAAAGCGTTAGAAGTCGTACAACTCACCGATTTAATGCTCTAGCTTGTGGTTATACCTCAGTACGCTCAAATCTCCCGTTTGTAGGTTTCTTCTTTTTATTTCGCCCCTAGAGGGGGAATTTTCCTCCACTCCACTTAGAAATCCCACAAGACACGATTTTAAAAAAAAATCCTGTCTTGTGGGATTTTCATTTTCTCTATAGTGTCTATGGTATGTCTCCTTGTCTACGAGTACGCTAAGAGACAAAGCGAGAGACACTTAAAAATCCCTATCTATTGGTATCTATGGAACTCAGTATAAAGAAACGCTTGAGCAGTTTTAAGATGGGTCGGAGCACGCTTTATAAGAAATTTTCGAGTGGTGAGTTGTCTCGACTCCCCAACGGAAAAAGTAGACCTTGCGGAACTCTTTACGAGTTTTCGGAGACAGTCCAAGACTGTCCACGAGTACGCCAAGAGACAACACGGAGACACCTCGCAAACACCCCACTTTTCCAAGCCCGGGCGGACAAAATACGCCTACTTGAAGAGTCATTGAGAGAAGCAAAGGAACGAGAACGCACCTACTTAGAGCGAGAAGCATGGCAACGAGGGCAGATTGAGAAATTGACGGAAAGTGTGAAGATGCTGGAAGCACCAAAAACACAACCATCTCAGAGTCGTGTCTGGTGGAAGTTTTGGAGGAATTTTCCTAAAGTGTTGACTTTATATACAGTTTAGGATGATGGAAATACATTATTAATTTTCTAGTCAAACCCTATGCGTACAAAATCCTTGCTTGCTGTTAGCCTAAGTGCTGCGTTGCTTTTAAGTGCCTGTGGTGGAGGTGGTGGTAGTACTAATATAACTACACCTACGCCGACTCCTGTTCCAACTCCTACGCCGACTCCTGTTCCAACTCCTACGCCGACTCCTGTTCCAACTCCTACGCCGACTCCTGTTCCAACTCCTACGCCGACTCCTGTTCCAACTCCTACGCCGACTCCCACTCCAGAAACTATTAACGGAATTGTTGTACCACCTGAACCAGATGCAACAGTTAATAATGCCAGTATTCAAGGGGTTGATATAAATACTAATGGTGTAAGGGATGATGTAGAGAGAAAATTGCTCAAGAATTTGGTGGAAATGAAGCAAAATATACAACTGTTTTCAATATCATTTCAAGTGAACAAAAAATGATAACGAATCCTTCTGAAGAAACTGTGGGTAATTATAAAAAGTTAATTTCGTGTGCCTTAAAAGCAAAAACTATAAAAGCTGCTGAACTTGACGTTATAACTAGAAAAAATCTTAATACACCATCTCGTGGTGTAGCGTATGCTGATACATTGAGTGGTATAGAAGTTTTACCTAGTGATGAGGAGTGTCAATAATGATTCTATTTAGAAAGTATATAGTAATTATTACATTATTTTTTCCAACTGTATGTTTTTCTAAAACGAATAATATTATATATATTAACGGTATACAAAATACATATGCTCAACATCAAGAAACAGTTGATACAATTAAGTCTATACTTGTCAAGTCTGAAAATCACTCTGATCTAGATAAGAAAATAAATTTCAAAATATCGGGAATATGGAATCCTGTTGGTTTTTACGCCAATTTAAATTCGTTAGGTTATGTTGAGGGGAGTGATCTTACCGAAGACTTGGGTGAGTTATTTCTTTTAAAAACAGCAGAAGAACATTTTTCTGATGATTTTCGTAAAATCTTAGCCCCATATAATACTGATTCATCAGTGGACAAAGAAGCAGCAAATAGAATTGTATCCTATCTTGATGATATGACACCAGGAAACAATTCATTGGAAACAGTTGCTCCTATAATAACTGATACAGATATGCAGCGCACCAAAATGCTGCTAAAGAACTCTATGCAAAGATTGATAATTATGATCAGTCGGGTTCTGCTGTAGTAATAGCACACTCACAAGGAAATTTGTTGGCTAATTTAGCCTATGCAAAGCTTGTTTCTAAATATGGAAATGACATAAGAAAAAAATTCTGATTGTTAATATTGCAAATACCTCTGAGTTTTCAGCTAATAACTTGAACCTTACCCAAGCTGGTGATAGAGCTTTATATCCATCATATATGAATAAAGATCTAACTACTTTACCATCCCAAAAATCTTGGAGTAGAACTACACCAAGATGCTCTAATGATTTTTGTAATTTTTCGCTACTTTCTCCTACATTGGGAGCTGTAGATACTGGGTCATATAATCCTTTCAACATTCCAGATTCTAATTTACAACATAGTATAACCGCTACTTATCTTTCTAATTTTGTTGTTGATACTATTATTGATCAACAAGGTGTAACCTTATCAGATTTAAAACAAAGAAGATTTGTTGATTTATTTGAAGACTTTGTTTACATGGCTGCAAATGCAGTTAACAGAGGTATATATCCGAATAATCTTTTAAAAGGTAGTACCGTAACATCAACTGAACTTGTGGTACTTTATCTCAAGAAGCTAAAGTCATTACAGATGGTAACCTCGAAACAGGACATAATTTATGTACCTACTCTGGTATAGTAAATATTACTCTGCCTGCACCTGTCACACTTAAAAAATTGCTTATTCGTCCCGGAAATGACTCCAGAGGGATCAGTGAGTTATGAAGTTCAGACCTATGACACTATGAACGGCTGGGTAAGTCGTGAAACTGCCTCTGCTGTTTGGAGGAATAATCAAGATATAGAAGTTGATTTAAGTACTACTAATTATCCTATTAGTGAAATAGCAATCACTGTTCATAGTTCGCCGTCTTGGGTTGCTTATCGTGAAGTACAAGGATTTTGATCTGTTAAATGCTTTTAAACCCTACTCAAGTGAGTAGGGCTTTTCTAATTCGCTTTTCAAAGAAATTTATTTTCCACAATAAACCTATAAAATCCCCATCCCACATTATCCACAAGAAGCATTTCTTTTCATTTTTGATCATCTGCCACCGCTTCACAATGGCTTCAAAGGCTTTAGTTTCTCTCAAGTGGGCTTCATACTCAGCTTGTACATAGCCCCGCATTTTTTCAGAGAGAGCAAAAAACTCATCTAGCACCTTCTTTCGGTCTGCTTTCTCCGCTTCTATCTTCTTTTTTTCCTCTAGCTCTTCTTGTTGTTTTCTCTCTTCTTCAGCTTTTTCTGTACCTCTCGTTCCTTCTTTTCTGCTCTTCCACCTCTAACGCATTGCCCCAATCTTGAGGAATAGCCTTGCTTAAATACCCTGCTTTATTGTGAATAGGGTCTTTTTTATCTTCTCCGAGCATATATGCAATATTTCGCTCTATCTGCTTGACTCCATACTTGTTTTTGTAGTTTTTCGCCACTTCAAAAGTAAAGCCATAGTTCATAAGAGACTCAATAGCGGGGTGAATCTCTGGTTTTTCTTTTGGTTCTTGTCCTATCTGGAGCTGTGCCACCTGTGCGGAGGTTTCAGACTCTGAACGGATTAAAACCATGAAGTGAATCCCCGTGATTTTTCGCCCTGTTTTTATATAGTGAACCTCAAAAATATTGAGGTCGGTATTATCTGAAATCTCTTTGACTGTTGGCTCAATTACTCGTTTTCTAAAGTCTGCAAAAACCAAGTATTCTTTTTTATTAATTCCGAGTAAATCCCTATACTCTTCTAAAGTAAAAACCCGTTCAAAACTACTTTTATTGGCTTTTTCTGCCTTCCAAACCTCCATTTTTAAAAGCTCATACAATCGAATACTGTACGAACTTTTAAAGCTCATCACATGATTGAGTTTGTATTGAGTAAAGCTTTTATGAAGCTGGAGTAAATAGGGTTTTAGTGATTTATGAAATTCAACCCTTATTACCCCAGAGCCTTCTACATATTCAACATAAGAAAGCCAAGCAGCATAGATTTTTTCCCATCTCGACTCAACTCTATATTTCTTCTGGTTAATCTTTCAGAAGCTGCTTCTACTTCTGAGTAAATGGCTTTTCTTTTTTCAAGACTGAACATTTTGGCAAAATCTGCCACTCGAATTTCATAGCTTTTAAAATCTTCATCATCGGGATGAATCAAGCTTGAAAGAAGTAAAACAAGCCTTTGCTCTTCAAGACTGAGCTTATACCGAGCCTCTATTAGCTCATTACTTCGCCGTAAAACTATATTTTTTTGGACTTCATCAGGAGGAAACACAGCAATGATTCACATAAGAAAAAATACTTAAATTACAATATAGTCAAACTAAATTTTTGTCAATATATGGTCTTACTTCGTGTATTGTCCATAGTTCACCCTGTTTTTGTCCATAGTTCACCCTGTTTTTGTCCATAGTTCACCCTGTTTTTGTCCATAGTTCACCCTGTTTTTGTCCATAGTTCACCCTGTTTTTGTCCATAGTTCGATATGAAAAACCGCTTGAAATCAATACCTTCTGCACCCCTTAAAGTATTAAAGATGTTAAATATATAAAACACACAAAGGGAGATTTTCATTTTTGCCTGTGAATAACTTTTTAAAATGCTGTTGTTGTGTGTGTTTTTACGCTATCGCTTTTATGGGGTTGCACCCCATACCCCGCAAGCCTCAAGATTCAGCGTTTATTTAGCCTTTGCAAGCGTTTTCTAGCTATTTAGGTATACAGGTAGCACCCACCCATAGAAAATGGCGTGGCGGGCATTTTTTGGCGGTTTTTGTGAAGGTGCGGGAGAGTGGCAAAAAAGATTACTGGCATGGTGGGAGTTTGCCAACATTCGTTTGGTCATCTCCTTTTGCCTTTATTGAGCGAAAAGCACTCAACGCTTTTTCGGTTTCCTCCACACTCAAGAACCCCTCTCGTTCTGCCTCTTTTGCTAAATACCCATCAATGAGATCTTCGAGAGCTTGAGGACTCAAAACATACACGAGCGGACGATTTTCACGAGTAATCATGACAGGTACTTCCATAGCCTGTTCTATAACCGCCTCAAAACCGTTTTGAGCGTCTTTCTCAGAAAAGGAATACCAAACCATAGGTTCACTCATAGTCTCGTAAAATAAAGCACTTTACGGCTATTATGGCGGGTATTTTCCAAACACCAAACTTTCCCCATGCAAACCTTTTTTCTGTGGTTTCCTCCCGATTTTTTCCCTGCTTTACTTCTTGGCTTCATCTCAGGGGCAGGCTTTAAACTTTGGAAGTATGCCAAGGGGAGCTGCTTGCTTATGCCTATTTTCTGGTATGTCTACGGAGGATGGTTGTTGAGCTGTTTCATTGTGCTGTTTTCCAATGAAGCTATGCTCAACGGCTTTTTTGTAGGGCTAGGGTTGGCGTTTATCCAGCCCTTGTTTGGACTTATTGCCCGTTTGTATGAGCGTTTGGCAGAGTTCGGGCGAGATCGAGCCTACTTGAGACAGGAACAAGAGCGAAAACGCCAACAAGAAGCCCAAGCCCGACACCATCAGCAACACCAACAGGAACAGACCACCCGCCACCAACAACGAGACGACCAGCAACGCCAGAGGGAAGAAGAAGCCAGAAGACACCGACAAGAACAGGCAAACCACCAGCACCGAGAGCAACACCAACAAAAACCACCCCAAACCCATGAGCCAGACACTCGAACCCCTGAAGAGGTTTTAGGACTCCATACGGGATGGACGCAAGACGATTTACTGAAAGCCTACCGCCGAGAATCCCAACGCCTCCACCCCGACAAATGGACGGGTAAACCCCCCACGATACGGGAGGCAATGGAACAAGAATTTAAACGAGTACAGGACGCCTACAAGCGCTTGAAAGGCTCTTAAAGATTCCTCTTAACCTTAGTGAGTTCAGAACTTGTAGCCTAGCTCTCTTTGGTGGCGAATAGCGTGAATAATGACTAAATTTCTTTCGGCTTCAAAGGTATACAATGCTACATACCCGCTTTTACCGTATTTAATAATCAACTCACGAGCATGAGGCAATTTTTCAAGGGTATAGGCTCGCCCTGCTTGTGGGCTATGTTCCAAGACCCGCAGGGCTTCCGCTATGACCATAAAGACTTGCTGAGCTTGTTCAATGGCTTCATTTTCAATCAAAAAATTTGCAAAGCGTTCAATATCGTTGCGTGCCTCAGGTGATAAAATTACGTGTGGCATAACGGCAAACTTTGCGGATTTTTACTATTCAAATTTTTTGCCCAGCTCTCCAACTCATCAAGGGTGAGATGTAATCCTGTGGCTTGAAAATTCTCGTATGAGCGCACCGCTTGAGCTTCATATTCCAATCGTGCTTGCTCTTGCTCCATGTAGTTATCGACGGCTTCTAGTACCAAACTGTGTAAAGAGCGTTTCTTGTACTTGGCTAACTGTGCAAGGGTTTCTTTACGATTGCCGAGCTTAATGGAGGTAGTACCTACCCCCGCCCGTGAAGGGGTGGTGTTGATCGTGGTTTCCATAATCTTTAAAGGTGTTACTAAGTGACACCTTAGAGTCTATGCTTTTTATTTGAAAGTCAATTTTTTACCCTTTAAGACTTAAAACCCTTTTGATTCTAACGCCACCTTAAAAAAGCAAGGTCGTATTGTTTGGGCAATCTCCACCTTGCTTTTTTTCGCTTGTGGCGTTTTCAAAGAATGGCTTTTATTTCTTAATTTTTCTTCTATGAAAGCACTTGATTTTTTTCAACATCGTATTGAATGCGAAATGAGCCAGCCTAATTTTTCTGAAGGTGGTTTGAAAGAGGATTTTAATTTTTATCTAAAACCTGCTTATATGACTCCATGAGTTCAAGCTCTCGTGAATGAGAATAACCCAGAGAATAACTACCACTATGCTCAACTCTTTTTAGGATATTTATTACCCATATACTTTGAAAATGCCAAAACTCAGCCCCTTGATTATCTCCAGAAACTGACCATCGACCAAACCCCGGTTTGGCTCATTGACGACGGGGCGACTATTTGCCTGTTACTGCCTGAAGAGTACTAACTCTTCAGGCTCATTTTTTCCTCATACCTCCACTTCTTCACCCCCTTTTCACTTGCCCCTCTTGCATTCCTAGGAATAACCACTATAACTAGACACTGCGACTGTCTTGTATAGCGAGATTGCAAGTTCCTAGGAAAACGGGTACAAAGTACACCGTATTCCGTCAGAATTGCCTCTTGCAGGGTTGCACCCTTGACCCGCTTCAAGGGCGTATGACCCCTTGAAAACCCCCCACCAAAAGGACACGGGGGAAAAGTCCCCCCGTCCCTTTGGAAACCCTAACCCCCCTTGCTAGCACAATACCTATGAGCGAAAACAACGAAACAAGTATTAAAGAAAACCGAAAAGCCTATTTAAAAGCCTACAAAGCCGAGTATAAAAAACACGCCAAGCAAGTAAACCTTACCTTGAGCGTAAAAGAATACGAGGCGTTTGAAAAAAGAGCCAACAAAGAAGGCGTAAAAATAACGACCCTTATAAAAAATATGGCACTTGCCTACTACCAGCAAGCCCCACTTTTTACCCCTGAACAACTCCACGAAATGCAAGAAATGCGCTTTATCTTTCGGAATGTGGCAAACAACATTAATCAAATAGCCCACCACTCCAACACCATCAAACGGCTAGCGGATGAAAATGGATTACTCAGAGAGATTAAGAAACTCGAAGATATTGTTTTAGCGTATTACCAGACACCGACAGCATGATCATTAAAAGCATGAGCCGAAAGAAAGCCACCTTTAGCCAATTGATCGACTACATCCAAAAAGGTGCAAGCAGTGAATCATACACTTGCTACCATAATACCACCGAGCGCCACGCCGAAGGTTTAAAGCGAGAGTTTGAAGAGAACGCCCAGCACTTGAGAGCCAGAAAAAATGGCGTTTCCTTGTACCATGAAATTATTAGCCTCAAACGCCAAACCCACTTGAGCCTTGAGGAGCAAAAAGAGAAACTGGCTCAGATCGTCAAAAGTTATCTTTCAGCCAGAGCGCCCCACCAACTCGCCTTTGGAATGATTCACGACGACCACACCGAACACTTACACTTTCACTTAGTGATTAGCTCCAACCAGATCGAGAGTACCGGACGGGTACGCCTTTCTAAAGAGCAGTTTAGCGAGATACAAACCCACCTAGAGCGCCATGTTTTAACCCACTACCCCGAACTCAACCAAAAAGCCGTTTTCTTTGGCAACCTTACCGCAGAGCAGAAAGAAGCCAAGCAGAGCAAAGCCCGACTTTCCAACCAAGGGGCAGAACTCAAACGCCGAACAGGAAAAACCCCGAAACGGGATGAAGTCAAAGCTACCCTTGAGGCTATTTTCTCCACCTCCACCACTCCCCAAGCCTTTACTGAGTCCATGAATGAGGCAGGCTTTACCTTTTACCAACGAGGTAAGCACGCAGGGATTCAAGACCGAGACGGCAAGAAATACCGCTTTGCCACTTTAGGACTGGCGGAACCGTGGGCAACTTTTGACGCCACCATGAGAGCCAGCATGAGCCAACACCACACCCCGAAAAAAAGCACATAGTAGCGTATCGGTACAGTCAGACACGGCAACCGCCAAGGCTACCGACACCGACCAGCACACCCCCAACGACCGAATTTTAAGGGAAACGGTTATAGGTGGCATGGTGGCGGAAACGCTCGACAGTATGAAAGATCTTCTCAACGATGCCACCGACTTTAATTCTTGGGAGGCAGAACAACAACGGCGCTTAAAACAAATGCAGGAACGCCGAGAACAACAAGCCAAAGACCGCCAAACCCACCACCACGGGCAAGGGTACAAACCCAAGCCGTGATCTATACGGGCATTAGTAGCCACCACTCAACGCCGTTTAGAGCTTGTCTTACAAGGGTTTTCTCGTACACTCTCACACTACTATTACCCTCACACCACACACAAACCCCCGTTTCAACGGGGGACAACAAGGCGTTAGACCCCTAACGCCTTACATTTGAATCCTTTTATTTTTTATGACTGTTTATGAATTACTGGAAAATCTTTTTATTACCTTTTAAGGGTATGTTTGCACTGGGGGTATTCCTGTTTAAACAACGCACCTTAAACCGCACCGAAGGGGCAAACTTTGCCACACCGAGCGAATACAAAGACCGCATGAATGCGAGCCATAAAGGGTTACTGCTGGATGGTGAAGCCTTGAAACTCGGCGAAAAAGAGAGCTTTCAAAATGTGTGTGTCATTGCACGGGTAGGGGCAGGAAAAACCAGCCGCTACATTATCCCCAATGTACTGGAGCGCTCAAAGCATTTATGCTCCCTAATCATCAACGACCCCAAAGGGGAAGTATACGAAGCCACGAGCCACCAACTGGCAAGCCGAGGCTTTCGCCTCCTCGTGATTAATCCCGACGATCCCGACCACTCGCACACCTTTAACCCACTGGAGGAAGCACGGGACGAGATCGAACTGGATCAAATCGCCGAAATACTGATGAAAGCCGGGCGGGGAGCCAACAGTAAGGGAAGTGATGATTTTTGGATGAGTGGCGCTCAGCGCTTTGTTTCGGTGTTTTTAGGGTGCTTGAAGAATGCCAGCCACGAAAATCCGAACTGGAACAATTTAGCCAATCTTTATTACCTGTTGCAGAACTTCGGCGAGGATGGAAGCCGTTTAGATCGTTTTATGGCTCACTATTCCGTCGACCCCCACCACCCCCAAGACGCTCGACTCTGGAATGAGTGGCAAGGGGTGCTTACGGGCAATAAGGAAGGCGTACAAAGTTTTATCCTCAATGCGTTGACTGCCTTAAAGCCCGCAGGAAAAAGTAATATTGCCCGTATTACCGCCCGCTCCAGTTTTCAACTGGAAGACATCCGCCACACGAAAACCGCTATTTTCTTTATAACGCCACCCCAGCACGCCGAGTACTACGGTTTTTTGACGAGTTTATTTTTTCGTTCAGTGTTCAATGCTAGTATGCGAACCATGCCCCACCGCCACACCTTGCCGTTGTATGTGCTGTATGATGAGTTCGGGCATTCCACCATTCCTAATTTCGTGAGTACCGCTAACACCATACGAGGCTATAAAGTCAGCCTTTCAATAGTGCTTCAAAGCATTGCCCAACTGAACACCCGCTATGGGCACGACTACGCGCAAGCCCTCCAAGGCGGGTTTCATACCCTCCTTACCTACGCAGGGAGCGACCCCCAAACCACCGCTTTCTTTGAAAAGATCATTGGAAAAACTCGCATTACTCAACGCAAAGATATTCTTGACCCTACCGAGCAATACCGAGAACAAAACCTATTAAATGCCAACGAAATCCGCACGATGAAACACCACGAAATACTCATTGTGTCAGGCAACCAAAACCCCGTTTTAATTCCCTCTAAGGGATTCTTTCAAGTCGGGTGGATGAAGCGAGCCACCCAAAAGCCTCCCGTACCCGTTGAAACGAGACAAGGACAGAAGGTGGAATATGTGCCACTCAATTAAGTTGTTATTTCCTACTTTGTTCTTATACTGTAGGAAATTCCTAATTATTCTCTATGAGTCCGACTATGCCCATGATACGAGTACGGGACAAACACCAAATTACGCTCCCGAAAGAAGTGGTTTTAAACCTGCATCTGAAGCCAGATAGTTATATTGAGTACCTACTCACACCGGAAGGCGTACTCATGCGTCCCGTAACCATCAAACGGGATAAACCGAGTATTTTTCAGTATTCAGGCTATACCAAGAAACGGAAACAGCATTGTTTTGCGAGTGCTCAAGAAGCTGATCAGTTTATTTCTGATCTTCGGGACGAATGGGACAGATAACCATGAAGCTGGCACGACTACGAGGCAAGCGAGTCTACATTGACACGAACCCGTTTATTTACTTTGTAGAAGGACACCCCGACTTTTCGGAAGTGGTGAAACCCCTCTTTGATCTCATTGACCAAGAAATGTTGGTGGTTTGTACGAGTCATTTTACCCTAACAGAACTCTTGATTAAGCCCTACCGAGATGGGTTTGATGAACTCATAGAGGATTACCAGAGCCTTTTGATTCAGTCGGAGAAAATCACCCTCTTAGGATTGACGCAAGCGACCTTTGTAAATGCCGCCCAGCTTGGAGGCTCACAAGGATTGAGAACCCCCGATGCGTTGCATATAGCGACCGCACTAGAAAACCAGTGTGATTTTTTCATTACCAATGACCAGAGAATCCGCAGTGTCAAAGCGTTAGAAGTCGTACAACTCACCGATTTATTGCTCTAGCTTGTGGTTATACCTCAGTACGCTCAAATCTCCCGTTTGTAGGTTTCCTTTATTCTCCCTAGAGGGGGAATTTTCCCCCTCCACCCCCTAGAAATCCCACAAGACACGATTTTAAAAAATCCTGTCTTGTGGGATTTTCATTTTTCTCTATAGTGTCTATGGTATGTCTCCTTTTTGTCTACGAGTACGCTAAGAGACAAAGCGAGAGACACTTAAAAAATCCCTATCTATTGGTATCTATGGAACTCAGTATTAAAGAAACGCTTGAGCGTTTTAAGATGGGTCGGAGCACGCTTTATAAGAAATTTTCGAGTGGTGAGTTGTCTCGACTCCCCAACGGAAAAGTAGACCTTGCGGAACTCTTACGAGTTTTCGGAGACAGTCCAAGACTGTCCACGAGTACGCCAAGAGACAACACGGAGACACTCGCAAACACCCCACTTTTCCAAGCTCAAGCGGACAAAATACGCCTGCTTGAAGAGTCATTGAGAGAAGCAAAGGAACGAGAACGCACCTACTTAGAGCGAGAAGCATGGCAACGAGGGCAGATTGAGAAATTGACGGAAAGTGTGAAGATGCTGGAAGCACCAAAAACACAACCATCTCAGAGTCGTGTCTGGTGGAAGTTTTGGAGGAATTTTCCCTAAAGTGTTGACTTTATATACAGTTTAGGGATGATGGAAATACATTATTAATTTTCTAGTCAAACCCTATGCGTACAAAATCCTTGCTTGCTGTTAGCCTAAGTGCTGCGTTGCTTTTAAGTGCCTGTGGTGGAGGTGGTGGTAGTACTAATATAACTACACCTACGCCGACTCCTGTTCCAACTCCTACGCCGACTCCTGTTCCAACTCCTACGCCGACTCCTGTTCCAACTCCTACGCCGACTCCTGTTCCAACTCCTACGCCGACTCCTGTTCCAACTCCTACGCCGACTCCCACTCCAGAAACTATTAACGGAATTGTTGTACCACCTGAACCAGATGCAACAGTTAATAATGCCAGTATTCAAGGGGTTGATATAAATACTAATGGTGTAAGGGATGATGTAGAGAGAAAAATTGCTCAAGAATTTGGTGGAAATGAAGCAAAATATACAACTGTTTTCAATATCATTTCAAGTGAACAAAAAATGATAACGAATCCTTCTGAAGAAACTGTGGGTAATTATAAAAAGTTAATTTCGTGTGCCTTAAAAGCAAAAACTATAAAAGCTGCTGAACTTGACGTTATAACTAGAAAAAATCTTAATACACCATCTCGTGGTGTAGCGTATGCTGATACATTGAGTGGTATAGAAGTTTTACCTAGTGATGAGGAGTGTCAATAATGATTCTATTTAGAAAGTATATAGTAATTATTACATTATTTTTTCCAACTGTATGTTTTTCTAAAACGAATAATATTATATATATTAACGGTATACAAAATACATATGCTCAACATCAAGAAACAGTTGATACAATTAAGTCTATACTTGTCAAGTCTGAAAATCACTCTGATCTAGATAAGAAAATAAATTTCAAAATATCGGGAATATGGAATCCTGTTGGTTTTTACGCCAATTTAAATTCGTTAGGTTATGTTGAGGGGAGTGATCTTACCGAAGACTTGGGTGAGTTATTTCTTTTAAAAACAGCAGAAGAACATTTTTCTGATGATTTTCGTAAAATCTTAGCCCCATATAATACTGATTCATCAGTGGACAAAGAAGCAGCAAATAGAATTGTATCCTATCTTGATGATATGACACCAGGAAACAATTCATTGGAAACAGTTGCTCCTATAATAACTGATACAGATATGCAGCGCACCAAAAATGCTGCTAAAGAACTCTATGCAAAGATTGATAATTATGATCAGTCGGGTTCTGCTGTAGTAATAGCACACTCACAAGGAAATTTGTTGGCTAATTTAGCCTATGCAAAGCTTGTTTCTAAATATGGAAATGACATAAGAAAAAAAATTCTGATTGTTAATATTGCAAATACCTCTGAGTTTTCAGCTAATAACTTGAACCTTACCCAAGCTGGTGATAGAGCTTTATATCCATCATATATGAATAAAGATCTAACTACTTTACCATCCCAAAAATCTTGGAGTAGAACTACACCAAGATGCTCTAATGATTTTTGTAATTTTTCGCTACTTTCTCCTACATTGGGAGCTGTAGATACTGGGTCATATAATCCTTTCAACATTCCAGATTCTAATTTACAACATAGTATAACCGCTACTTATCTTTCTAATTTTGTTGTTGATACTATTATTGATCAACAAGGTGTAACCTTATCAGATTTAAAACAAAGAAGATTTGTTGATTTATTTGAAGACTTTGTTTACATGGCTGCAAATGCAGTTAACAGAGGTATATATCCGAATAATCTTTTAAAAGGTAGTACCGTAACATCAACTGGAACTTGTGGTACTTTATCTCAAGAAGCTAAAGTCATTACAGATGGTAACCTCGAAACAGGACATAATTTATGTACCTACTCTGGTATAGTAAATATTACTCTGCCTGCACCTGTCACACTTAAAAAATTGCTTATTCGTCCCGAAATGACTCCAGAGGGATCAGTGAGTTATGAAGTTCAGACCTATGACACTATGAACGGCTGGGTAAGTCGTGAAACTGCCTCTGCTGTTTGGAGGAATAATCAAGATATAGAAGTTGATTTAAGTACTACTAATTATCCTATTAGTGAAATAGCAATCACTGTTCATAGTTCGCCGTCTTGGGTTGCTTATCGTGAAGTACAAGGATTTTGATCTGTTAAATGCTTTTAAACCCTACTCAAGTGAGTAGGGCTTTTCTAATTCGCTTTTCAAAGAAATTTATTTTCCACAATAAACCTATAAAATCCCCATCCCACATTATCCACAAGAAGCATTTCTTTTTCATTTTTGATCATCTGCCACCGCTTCACAATGGCTTCAAAGGCTTTAGTTTCTCTCAAGTGGGCTTCATACTCAGCTTGTACATAGCCCCGCATTTTTTCAGAGAGAGCAAAAAACTCATCTAGCACCTTCTTTCGGTCTGCTTTCTCCGCTTCTATCTTCTTTTTTTCCTCTAGCTCTTCTTGTTGTTTTCTCTCTTCTTCAGCTTTTTTCTGTACCTCTCGTTCCTTCTTTTTCTGCTCTTCCACCTCTAACGCATTGCCCCAATCTTGAGGAATAGCCTTGCTTAAATACCCTGCTTTATTGTGAATAGGGTCTTTTTTATCTTCTCCGAGCATATATGCAATATTTCGCTCTATCTGCTTGACTCCATACTTGTTTTTGTAGTTTTTCGCCACTTCAAAAGTAAAGCCATAGTTCATAAGAGACTCAATAGCGGGGTGAATCTCTGGTTTTTCTTTTGGTTCTTGTCCTATCTGGAGCTGTGCCACCTGTGCGGAGGTTTCAGACTCTGAACGGATTAAAACCATGAAGTGAATCCCCGTGATTTTTCGCCCTGTTTTTATATAGTGAACCTCAAAAATATTGAGGTCGGTATTATCTGAAATCTCTTTGACTGTTGGCTCAATTACTCGTTTTCTAAAGTCTGCAAAAACCAAGTATTCTTTTTTATTAATTCCGAGTAAATCCCTATACTCTTCTAAAGTAAAAACCCGTTCAAAACTACTTTTATTGGCTTTTTCTGCCTTCCAAACCTCCATTTTTAAAAGCTCATACAATCGAATACTGTACGAACTTTTAAAGCTCATCACATGATTGAGTTTGTATTGAGTAAAGCTTTTATGAAGCTGGAGTAAATAGGGTTTTAGTGATTTATGAAATTCAACCCTTATTACCCCAGAGCCTTCTACATATTCAACATAAGAAAGCCAAGCAGCATAGATTTTTTTCCCATCTCGACTCAACTCTATATTTCTTCTGGTTAATCTTTCAGAAGCTGCTTCTACTTCTGAGTAAATGGCTTTTCTTTTTTCAAGACTGAACATTTTGGCAAAATCTGCCACTCGAATTTCATAGCTTTTAAAATCTTCATCATCGGGATGAATCAAGCTTGAAAGAAGTAAAACAAGCCTTTGCTCTTCAAGACTGAGCTTATACCGAGCCTCTATTAGCTCATTACTTCGCCGTAAAACTATATTTTTTTGGACTTCATCAGGAGGAAACACAGCAATGATTCACATAAGAAAAAATACTTAAATTACAATATAGTCAAACTAAATTTTTGTCAATATATGGTCTTACTTCGTGTATTGTCCATAGTTCACCCTGTTTTTGTCCATAGTTCACCCTGTTTTTGTCCATAGTTCACCCTGTTTTTGTCCATAGTTCACCCTGTTTTTGTCCATAGTTCACCCTGTTTTTGTCCATAGTTCGATATGAAAAACCGCTTGAAATCAATACCTTCTGCACCCCTTAAAGTATTAAAGATGTTAAATATATAAAACACACAAAGGGAGATTTTCATTTTTGCCTGTGAATAACTTTTTAAAATGCTGTTGTTGTGTGTGTTTTTACGCTATCGCTTTTATGGGGTTGCACCCCATACCCCGCAAGCCTCAAGATTCAGCGTTTATTTAGCCTTTGCAAGCGTTTTCTAGCTATTTAGGTATACAGGTAGCACCCACCCATAGAAAATGGCGTGGCGGGCATTTTTTGGCGGTTTTTGTGAAGGTGCGGGAGAGTGGCAAAAAAGATTACTGGCATGGTGGGAGTTTGCCAACATTCGTTTGGTCATCTCCTTTTGCCTTTATTGAGCGAAAAGCACTCAACGCTTTTTCGGTTTCCTCCACACTCAAGAACCCCTCTCGTTCTGCCTCTTTTGCTAAATACCCATCAATGAGATCTTCGAGAGCTTGAGGACTCAAAACATACACGAGCGGACGATTTTCACGAGTAATCATGACAGGTACTTCCATAGCCTGTTCTATAACCGCCTCAAAACCGTTTTGAGCGTCTTTCTCAGAAAAGGAATACCAAACCATAGGTTCACTCATAGTCTCGTAAAATAAAGCACTTTACGGCTATTATGGCGGGTATTTTCCAAACACCAAACTTTCCCCATGCAAACCTTTTTTCTGTGGTTTCCTCCCGATTTTTTCCCTGCTTTACTTCTTGGCTTCATCTCAGGGGCAGGCTTTAAACTTTGGAAGTATGCCAAGGGGAGCTGCTTGCTTATGCCTATTTTCTGGTATGTCTACGGAGGATGGTTGTTGAGCTGTTTCATTGTGCTGTTTTCCAATGAAGCTATGCTCAACGGCTTTTTTGTAGGGCTAGGGTTGGCGTTTATCCAGCCCTTGTTTGGACTTATTGCCCGTTTGTATGAGCGTTTGGCAGAGTTCGGGCGAGATCGAGCCTACTTGAGACAGGAACAAGAGCGAAAACGCCAACAAGAAGCCCAAGCCCGACACCATCAGCAACACCAACAGGAACAGACCACCCGCCACCAACAACGAGACGACCAGCAACGCCAGAGGGAAGAAGAAGCCAGAAGACACCGACAAGAACAGGCAAACCACCAGCACCGAGAGCAACACCAACAAAAACCACCCCAAACCCATGAGCCAGACACTCGAACCCCTGAAGAGGTTTTAGGACTCCATACGGGATGGACGCAAGACGATTTACTGAAAGCCTACCGCCGAGAATCCCAACGCCTCCACCCCGACAAATGGACGGGTAAACCCCCCACGATACGGGAGGCAATGGAACAAGAATTTAAACGAGTACAGGACGCCTACAAGCGCTTGAAAGGCTCTTAAAGATTCCTCTTAACCTTAGTGAGTTCAGAACTTGTAGCCTAGCTCTCTTTGGTGGCGAATAGCGTGAATAATGACTAAATTTCTTTCGGCTTCAAAGGTATACAATGCTACATACCCGCTTTTACCGTATTTAATAATCAACTCACGAGCATGAGGCAATTTTTCAAGGGTATAGGCTCGCCCTGCTTGTGGGCTATGTTCCAAGACCCGCAGGGCTTCCGCTATGACCATAAAGACTTGCTGAGCTTGTTCAATGGCTTCATTTTCAATCAAAAAATTTGCAAAGCGTTCAATATCGTTGCGTGCCTCAGGTGATAAAATTACGTGTGGCATAACGGCAAACTTTGCGGATTTTTACTATTCAAATTTTTTGCCCAGCTCTCCAACTCATCAAGGGTGAGATGTAATCCTGTGGCTTGAAAATTCTCGTATGAGCGCACCGCTTGAGCTTCATATTCCAATCGTGCTTGCTCTTGCTCCATGTAGTTATCGACGGCTTCTAGTACCAAACTGTGTAAAGAGCGTTTCTTGTACTTGGCTAACTGTGCAAGGGTTTCTTTACGATTGCCGAGCTTAATGGAGGTAGTACCTACCCCCGCCCGTGAAGGGGTGGTGTTGATCGTGGTTTCCATAATCTTTAAAGGTGTTACTAAGTGACACCTTAGAGTCTATGCTTTTTTATTTGAAAGTCAATTTTTTACCCTTTAAGACTTAAAACCCTTTTGATTCTAACGCCACCTTAAAAAAGCAAGGTCGTATTGTTTGGGCAATCTCCACCTTGCTTTTTTTCGCTTGTGGCGTTTTCAAAGAATGGCTTTTATTTCTTAATTTTTCTTCTATGAAAGCACTTGATTTTTTCAACATCGTATTGAATGCGAAATGAGCCAGCCTAATTTTTCTGAAGGTGGTTTGAAAGAGGATTTTAATTTTTATCTAAAACCTGCTTATATGACTCCATGAGTTCAAGCTCTCGTGAATGAGAATAACCCAGAGAATAACTACCACTATGCTCAACTCTTTTAGGATATTTATTACCCATATACTTTGAAAATGCCAAAACTCAGCCCCTTGATTATCTCCAGAAACTGACCATCGACCAAACCCCGGTTTGGCTCATTGACGACGGGGCGACTATTTGCCTGTTACTGCCTGAAGAGTACTAACTCTTCAGGCTCATTTTTTCCTCATACCTCCACTTCTTCACCCCCTTTTCACTTGCCCCTCTTGCATTCCTAGGAATAACCACTATAACTAGACACTGCGACTGTCTTGTATAGCGAGATTGCAAGTTCCTAGGAAAACGGGTACAAAGTACACCGTATTCCGTCAGAATTGCCTCTTGCAGGGTTGCACCCTTGACCCGCTTCAAGGGCGTATGACCCCTTGAAAAACCCCCACCAAAAGGACACGGGGGAAAAGTCCCCCCGTCCCTTTGGAAACCCTAACCCCCCTTGCTAGCACAATACCTATGAGCGAAAACAACGAAACAAGTATTAAAGAAAACCGAAAAGCCTATTTAAAAGCCTACAAAGCCGAGTATAAAAAACACGCCAAGCAAGTAAACCTTACCTTGAGCGTAAAAGAATACGAGGCGTTTGAAAAAGAGCCAACAAAGAAGGCGTAAAAATAACGACCCTTATAAAAAATATGGCACTTGCCTACTACCAGCAAGCCCCACTTTTTACCCCCTGAACAACTCCACGAAATGCAAGAAATGCGCTTTATCTTTCGGAATGTGGCAAACAACATTAATCAAATAGCCCACCACTCCAACACCATCAAACGGCTAGCGGATGAAAATGGATTACTCAGAGAGATTAAGAAACTCGAAGATATTGTTTTAGCGTATTACCAGACACCGACAGCATGATCATTAAAAGCATGAGCCGAAAGAAAGCCACCTTTAGCCAATTGATCGACTACATCCAAAAAGGTGCAAGCAGTGAATCATACACTTGCTACCATAATACCACCGAGCGCCACGCCGAAGGTTTAAAGCGAGAGTTTGAAGAGAACGCCCAGCACTTGAGAGCCAGAAAAATGGCGTTTCCTTGTACCATGAAATTATTAGCCTCAAACGCCAAACCCACTTGAGCCTTGAGGAGCAAAAAGAGAAACTGGCTCAGATCGTCAAAAGTTATCTTTCAGCCAGAGCGCCCCACCAACTCGCCTTTGGAATGATTCACGACGACCACACCGAACACTTACACTTTCACTTAGTGATTAGCTCCAACCAGATCGAGAGTACCGGACGGGTACGCCTTTCTAAAGAGCAGTTTAGCGAGATACAAACCCACCTAGAGCGCCATGTTTTAACCCACTACCCCGAACTCAACCAAAAAGCCGTTTTCTTTGGCAACCTTACCGCAGAGCAGAAAGAAGCCAAGCAGAGCAAAGCCCGACTTTCCAACCAAGGGGCAGAACTCAAACGCCGAACAGGAAAAACCCCGAAACGGGATGAAGTCAAAGCTACCCTTGAGGCTATTTTCTCCACCTCCACCACTCCCCAAGCCTTTACTGAGTCCATGAATGAGGCAGGCTTTACCTTTTACCAACGAGGTAAGCACGCAGGGATTCAAGACCGAGACGGCAAGAAATACCGCTTTGCCACTTTAGGACTGGCGGAACCGTGGGCAACTTTTGACGCCACCATGAGAGCCAGCATGAGCCAACACCACACCCCGAAAAAAGCACATAGTAGCGTATCGGTACAGTCAGACACGGCAACCGCCAAGGCTACCGACACCGACCAGCACACCCCCAACGACCGAATTTTAAGGGAAACGGTTATAGGTGGCATGGTGGCGGAAACGCTCGACAGTATGAAAGATCTTCTCAACGATGCCACCGACTTTAATTCTTGGGAGGCAGAACAACAACGGCGCTTAAAACAAATGCAGGAACGCCGAGAACAACAAGCCAAAGACCGCCAAACCCACCACCACGGGCAAGGGTACAAACCCAAGCCGTGATCTATACGGGCATTAGTAGCCACCACTCAACGCCGTTTAGAGCTTGTCTTACAAGGGTTTTCTCGTACACTCCACACTACTATTACCCTCACACCACACACAAACCCCCCGTTTCAACGGGGACAACAAAACGTTAGACCCTAACGCCTTACATTTGAATCCTTTTATTTTTTATGACTGTTTATGAATTACTGGAAAATCTTTTTATTACCTTTTAAGGGTATGTTTGCACTGGGGGTATTCCTGTTTAAACAACGCACCTTAAACCGCACCGAAGGGGCAAACTTTGCCACACCGAGCGAATACAAAGACCGCATGAATGCGAGCCATAAAGGGTTACTGCTGGATGGTGAAGCCTGAAACTCGGCGAAAAGAGAGCTTTCAAAATGTGTGTGTCATTGCACGGGTAGGGGCAGGAAAAACCAGCCGCTACATTATCCCCAATGTACTGGAGCGCTCAAAGCATTTATGCTCCCTAATCATCAACGACCCCAAAGGGGAAGTATACGAAGCCACGAGCCACCAACTGGCAAGCCGAGGCTTTCGCCTCCTCGTGATTAATCCCGACGATCCCGACCACTCGCACACCTTTAACCCACTGGAGGAAGCACGGGACGAGTCGAACTGGATCAAATCGCCGAAATACTGATGAAAGCCGGGCGGGGAGCCAACAGTAAGGGAAGTGATGATTTTTGGATGAGTGGCGCTCAGCGCTTTGTTTCGGTGTTTTTAGGGTGCTTGAAGAATGCCAGCCACGAAAATCCGAACTGGAACAATTTAGCCAATCTTTATTACCTGTTGCAGAACTTCGGCGAGGATGGAAGCCGTTTAGATCGTTTTATGGCTCACTATTCCGTCGACCCCCACCACCCCCAAGACGCTCGACTCTGGAATGAGTGGCAAGGGGTGCTTACGGGCAATAAGGAAGGCGTACAAAGTTTTATCCTCAATGCGTTGACTGCCTTAAAGCCCGCAGGAAAAAGTAATATTGCCCGTATTACCGCCCGCTCCAGTTTTCAACTGGAAGACATCCGCCACACGAAAACCGCTATTTTCTTTATAACGCCACCCCAGCACGCCGAGTACTACGGTTTTTGACGAGTTTATTTTTTCGTTCAGTGTTCAATGCTAGTATGCGAACCATGCCCCACCGCCACACCTTGCCGTTGTATGTGCTGTATGATGAGTTCGGGCATTCCACCATTCCTAATTTCGTGAGTACCGCTAACACCATACGAGGCTATAAAGTCAGCCTTTCAATAGTGCTTCAAAGCATTGCCCAACTGAACACCCGCTATGGGCACGACTACGCGCAAGCCCTCCAAGGCGGGTTTCATACCCTCCTTACCTACGCAGGGAGCGACCCCAAACCACCGCTTTCTTTGAAAAGATCATTGGAAAAACTCGCATTACTCAACGCAAAGATATTCTTGACCCTACCGAGCAATACCGAGAACAAAACCTATTAAATGCCAACGAAATCCGCACGATGAAACACCACGAAATACTCATTGTGTCAGGCAACCAAAACCCCGTTTTAATTCCCTCTAAGGGATTCTTTCAGATCGGGTGGATGAAGCGAGCCACCCAAAAGCCTCCGTACCCGTTGAAGCGAGACAAGGACTGAAGGTGGAATATGTGCCACTCAATTAAGTTGTTATTTCCTACTTTGTTCTTATACTGTAGGAAATTCCTAATTATTCTCTATGAG